>CASEHG010000374.1 GCA_949287565.1 uncultured Brachyspira sp. | reverse complement strand
ATGAGAGTGTAGAGAAAGATATACTTGATCGCTTGCAGTCTATGGGTGATAACAATGTTGATAAGGGTACTAAATTTGAAAATATATGTTTGGAACTGCTTGAAAAAATGGGTTATGGTAAAAAGTACAGAACAGGAGGAAGCGGAGACAGAGGAATTGACGGCACTCTTACTATGGATAAATTCGGTTTTGATATGATAGGAATACAATGCAAATGCTATAAAGAAAATAATAAAGTTAATGATACTGAAATAACTAAATTTGCTCATGGGCTTAAAAATGTTAATGGTATAAACAGAGGAATTTTTATAACTACTTCAGATTATACTCCGCAGGCTAAAAAAGTTGTAGAAGAATTAAAAGACATAAAAATAATTTTGATTAATGGATACAGACTTGCTAAATATATGCGTGAATATGAAGTTGGAGTGAAAGTACTTGAAACAAGAAATATTTATGATGTTATAATATAGTATTAAATAATTAATATAATCTGAAATTTTGTTTTTTGGTTTTATTTACATACCCCGCCCTTTAGATTTATTAGCCTATTAAGACTTTAAAATTTTATTTATATTTTAAATGCTTAATTATAAAAAAGAACGCCCGCCCAAGCGTTAATTAAATTTAAAAATTTTTTAAACGCACGGTGAATGCATCTTGATAATAAATTTAGTTTGAATTGATAATCAATTTTATATTTTTAGCATCACTCAGCGTGCGGTGAAGAATTATAATCAACTTATAACAATTACAAATTCTCTTTTTTTGTTTTCCTGATATTTACTGCATATATCTGATACTCTATCTATAATAATTTCTTCGCTTTCAGTTGTAATATCAAAACATAAAGCTATTTCTTTATCTTTTGAATATACTTTTTTGATGGCATTAAGTACTTTGCCTAATCTGTAAGGAGTATCTAATATTATAACAGGTACATTTAATCTTTTTAAATATGATAATTTTTTTTCGCGTTCTCTGTCATCACGAGGTAAAAGACCAGCATAATAAAATTCTTTAAAATTAAAAGGCAAGCACATAATAGCTGCTGTAACACTGCTTACCCCTGCTACAGGACGAACCTTTATATTATGAGCATAACAATATTCAAGCAAAAGCCTTCCAGGATCTTCTAATATAGGAGTGCCGCAATCACTTATAAGGGTAACTGTTTTGCAATTTATAATCTTTGTAATTATTTCATCAATATCTTTGGATTTTTTTGTATGTTCGCTAAACTCTATCAAGCATTCTTTATTTTTATTTATATTAAGTGCCTTAAAAAGTGTAGTTGCCTCTCTAAAACTTTCCACTAAAACAATATCGCTTTCAATCAAAACCTCTTTTAATCTTTCAGTATTGTCTTTATAATTACCTATATCTCTTGCAGCAATGTAAACAGTAAGCATATATTATAATCCTATTTCCTTAATGAGCTATTAGTATTGTAACTCCAATTTGTACTTATTATGTTATTGCTTATAAATATATTCGTAAAGAATGTATTAGTAAGGAAGTTATTAGCTTTAGAACGTTCTTCCATTTCATTAATTTTTTTTACTTTAAGATTCAAAGCTCTAATAACAGCATAAGTTTCATTATCAATATTTCCATCTATTTTTTCAGGTCTGAAATGACATTGAAAAGCGTAAAGCACTTTTCTAGAATCAAAATCCCAAACATTATTTGTAGGCATACTTGTGTATCCGTATTTTATAAACTCTTCTTTTATATCCATTACCTTTGCTTTTTTATATTCATCATCATTTAAAAAGTTGCTGTAATCATATTCATCATACCAAATACCCAAATTATATTCATCATGAAGCCTTTTCCATGGGAATTTAGGACCCGGATCTTTTTTTCTATATGGTGCTATATCCGAATGCCCTAATATATTATAAGGTTTTATTCCATATTTCTCTATTAACTCTTTAAGTAAATATGCTACTTTCTCTATTTGACTTTCTTCAAATTCTATATATTCATCATAAGGAATAAAAAATAATTCATCTCTTTGTTTTTGAGTCATTTTTCTTAATTCTTCATATGTGTTTGTAACTTTTTTTAGAAATCCTAAATTTACTATTTCTATACCGATAGAAGTATCATTCATAGTATGTCTGTTATCAAACATAGTAACACCAGCATGCCAAGCTCTGTCATTATCATCTACTAATTTATATATAGGTTCATCTTCTCTTGTGGTTACAAGATAATGAGCAGATACTCCAGGATCAGTTAACACTTTAAAAGACAAATCATCATTTAAAGCAGTATAATGAAGTATAATATATTTTATTCTTAAATTATATGCAGGAGATTTGAAAGCACTTGAAACTTTAGGTGCTATTTTTCTAGTCCTTATAGGTGTTATATTCTCATCATTACATGATGTAATTGCTAATATTATTATTAATAAATATATAAATCTAATCAATTTAAACATATATAGGAACTCCATTAAATCTATATCTTATAAAACCTTTATAAAACTCTTTAACTTCAACATAAGCAAAATAATATGCTTGTGCTGTATTTATTCTGGCATATTTATGAAGTAAATTACTATAAAAACTATTAATAAAATCTAAGTATTTACCGTCAGCTAAAGAACCAATACCAGAAATAACTGTACCTACTCCTGAAGAAAGCAGTGATTTTGTTAATTTATTATCAGCTTCTTCCATATTGCATGCATTAATAAAAATAAGCGAAGGAGGATTTTGTAATGCTGTTACTGAATTTAGTATATAATCCTCGCTTAATTTTATTCCGTCTTTATATCCATGAGTTATAATATGTACTATATCATAACTTTCCAATATTTTAACAAATTCAAAATAATTATGTTCTTTTTTGTACAAATCTATTTCTATATTTTTTATATCATTTTGCAATGATAAAATAGAATCAATCTCTTGTTTATCATATAAGATATCATTATTTGGTATTGAAATAATAGCCATTTTTAATTTTTTATTATCAATTTTTTTATTATGCAAAACATTAGATGCATTGCTGTATGAGAAAATTATATTTTCGGATAGAAATTTACCATCATAAGAAAGTATATCCCAAGGAATGCTATATGTTTTATCATCAAGATGCAGGTAAACTATTCTAAATCCGTCAAGCAAATGTTCTCTGAAATCTTTTTCAGGTATAAGCATATTCATTAAATAGCTTCCAAGTTCTATATATCTGTCTATATTGCTGTTTTCACTATTTGAATATTTTAATAAACGAATATATTCTTTATATATACTTTCATAAGCTTTATTATCAAAATTCTTTTCATATTCTGCTACATAAAGCGAAGGATATGTTTCTATAGCTTGGTATTTGAAAATATTATTATATATAGCACATGAAAAAAATGTCTGCGATATATTATCGTTTAAAAGTATTAATCTGTCTTTTAATTTTGAAAATGTTTTTAAATCTATTTCATATATTGAAAAATCTGAATATTTCTCTTCCAATTTATAATATATTCCGCGTCTTCTTTTATAATTATCGCTTATATTTATACTTATATAATTATCATCTATTTGTTTTCTATTATTAAAATCTATTTCATAATAACCGTATAATTTATTTTTATCATTATCATATATAAATATATTTATTAAACTATTATCTTTTTTAATACTT
>CASEHG010000373.1 GCA_949287565.1 uncultured Brachyspira sp. | reverse complement strand
GAATACCTTCTTTTTTTAAACTAAAAGTGTGCAATATCTATGGCTCTTAAACAATTTTTTGAAATTTAATATTATTTACATTTTTGTCAATTAAAGTATAATTAAAAAGATAAACATAATATTTAATAATTATAAAGGCAAATTAATTTATGAATAAAATAAATAGAATATATATAGGCTATCCTCCATTTGAAAGCGACAGAGGAGTAGCATTATTATCACAGAACAGACAATTTCAATGGTTCAAGAGTCCTACATATATTTATCCTGTTGTTCCTGCAACTGCTGCAACTATGATAAAAAATGCAGGATACAATGTGGATTTCATTGATGCTATAGCTAGAAATATGACTACTAAAGAATGGCATCAATATTTAGAAGCAAATACACCGGATTTACTATTCTTTGAAGTAAAGACACCCGTTATATATAAGGCTTGGAAAATAGTTGATGATTTGAAAGAAAAATATCCTAATATGATTGTTGTTATTGCAGGCGATCATGTTACCGCTATGCCTGAAGAAACAATGAATAATTGTAAAGTTGATTATTTACTTACAGGCGGTGATTATGATTTCTTGCTTTTAAATTTAATAGAATATTTAAATGGCAAAGCTCAATTAGAAAAAGGCATATACTACAGAGAATCAAACACTATAAAAAATACAGGCTTCTTTGAATTAAGACATGATTTAAAAAGCCTTCCATTCATAGACAGAGATTTAACAGAGTGGCAAAGATATGCCTATGATAATGGCAATTTTAAACGTATACCAGGAACTTACATAATGGCTGGAAGGGATTGTTGGCATCATAGATGTACTTTCTGTTCTTGGACTGGCATATATACAAATTTCCGTGCTAGAACTGCTGAAAATGTGGTTGATGAGGTAGATTTTCTTTACAACAAATACAATATAAGAGAGATAATGGACGATACAGGTTGTTTTCCAGTAAAGAAATGGCTTAATGATTTTTGTAATTATATGATAGATAAAAAACTAAATAAAAAAGTTAATATAGACTGTAATATGCGTTTCGGTGCTTGTAATGAAGATGAATACAGACTAATGAAAAAAGCAGGATTCAGATTTTTATTATTTGGTTTAGAATCTGCAAGTCAAACTACATTAGACAGACTCATAAAAGGAAATAAAGTTGAAGAGATACTTCCTTCCTGTAAAGCAGCATCAGATGCAGGACTTTCACCTCATATCACAGTAATGCTTGGTTATCCTTGGGAAACTGAAGAAGATATTGAAAAGACTTATGAACTTACTAAAAAACTTCTTCTAAAAGGCTATGCTAAAACTATGCAGGCTACAATAATAATTCCGTATCCCGGTACTGAATTATTCAATCAATGTAAAAGAGAAAATTGGCTTACCACAGAAAATTGGGAAGATTATGATATGCGTACTGCTATAATGAAAACTGATGTAGGCGAAGAAAAAATCAAATGCTGGATACAGAAACTTTATAATCTTAGCTTTACTCCTCAGTTTTTAATGCATAAGGTATTATCTATTAGAGATTTAGACGATATAAAATATTATTTAAGAGCATTTAAAAAAGTATCAAAGGGACATTTAAAAGACTTTGAATAATTTTGTTTTTGCTATAAAATATATAGAACTATTAATCATAAATTTTTATTAATAAATTTAAATAAGGAGTTATTTATGGCTAGAGTTAAATTTGTTGAATATGAGGAAGCTCAAGGAAAAGTAAAAGAAGCTTTCGATTATCAAATTCAAAAAAGCGGCAGTGTTACAAATATGAAAAAAGCATTATTAAATGACTACGCTACTTATGAAGCATTTATGGGTTGGTATGTTTCATTCGATAGATTAGTAGAAGTTGTGGGTAAAAGAGCTGCTATGATATTAGCACATTCTGTTTCTACTACTAACGGATGTATGCTTTGTTCTTTATTCTTCATCAGAGATTTAAAAGCTATAGGAGATGATCCTAAAAATCTTAAACTTGATGAGAAAGAACAGTTATTATCTCAATTAGGTATGCAAATGGTAAAAGATCCTAATGGTGTAACTGATGAACTTATGAATAATCTTAAAAAACATTTCAATGATTCTGAAATAGTTACTATAGTTGGTTTTGCTGCTCAAATGATGGCTACTAACAATTTCAATGCTGTATTAAAAATAGATTTAGATGAATCTTTGATACCTATACAAGGCGAGTTTGAAAAAGAAACTTGGAGAGCAAAAAATAATTAATTTTTATTAATTATTAATTTATTAAAAGAAAAACAAGGGGAATAATTCTCCTTGTTTTTTGTCAACTTTATAATTATAAATACATACCCATTTCATAATTAATGAAACGGGTACGGATATTAGAGCTTATGAGTTATGTTCTTCAGTATCCAAATTACCTACAAACTTATCAAAAGTATAAAGATTTCTTCCTTCTAAATCTCCTAATATTTTTATTTTCTTTATGATATCATTGAATAGCTCTTCTTCTTCAAGCTGCTCTTCAACAAACCATTCCAAAAACTTCAATGTAACATAATCTTTATTGTCCATTGCTGTACTTACCAATTTATTAATGCAGGAAGTAATATACTCTTCATGCTTAATAATTTTTTCAAATAATTCTTGAACAGAATTAAAATTACATTCAGGAGCTTTCATCTCTCCCATTATAGCCTGTCCTCCAGCTTTATTAATATACTCTCTAAACTTTTCTAAATGAGTATGTTCTTCTGCTGAATGATTATATAAAAATTTGCTGCATCCTTTAAGTCCTTGCTTTTCGCACCAGCCAGCCATATTAAAATAAAGATTTGCTGAATAATGCTCTTCATTTAAATGATCATTTAATAATTTTACTGTTTCTTCTTTTATTATAGGCATAATAAACTCCTTTTAGAGATTAAACTAACAATATTTTATAGCATTCTAACATTTTTAACAATATATCTTGATTATAAAAATATCCTAATATTATATTTTTTAATATAACATTAGGATATTATAAAACATATATAACAATTATAATATTAATATTTTAACTTAAAATATTCTATAGATCTCACCAATTCATTAGCCTCACTAAGTAATGATTCAGAAGCAGAAGTAGCCTCAGTAACTAAGGCAGCATTTTTCTGAACAGCAGTATCCATATTATTTATAGCTATATTGATTTGTTCTATTCCTCTTTCTTGTTCTTGAGCAGCTATATTTATTCTATCCATCAAAGATGAAGCCTTGTCCATTTTATCTGAAATTTCATCAAATATTTCTTTAGATTCTTGAACACTCTTAGCAGCTAAATTTATTTTTTCATTACTATCTGTTATCAATGAAGTAATATTTTTTACCGATTCCTGAGTAGTTTGAGCTAGATTTCTTACCTCGCTTGCTACAACCGCAAAACCTCTTCCCTGATCTCCGGCACGTGCTGCTTCTACAGAGGCATTCAAAGCAAGTATATTTGTCTGGAATGCAATTCCTTCTATAAGTTTAGTAATATCCATAATTTTATTACTGGACTCATAAACATCATTCATTTTGCTTACACTATCCTCTACAATATTACCAGCTTTGATCAAATCTTCTTTTGCCTCTGACACCATACTTGTACTAGTAGATACATTTTCAGCTGATTCTTTAATAGCACTAGCCATTTGATTCATTGATGCTGCTGTTTCTTCCAAACTAGAAGCTTGTGATTCTGTTCTTTGAGATAAATCATTGTTTCCAATTAATACTTCATTTGCAGCTGTAGAAACCTGTTCTGCAGAATTTTTAACAGTGTTTATTACATTGTTAAAGTTCTTCATAGCTTTATCCCAGCCTCTTGCTATATCACCCCATTCATCTTTTCTCTTATCAAAATGCTTAGGTATTTCTCTAGTCAAATCACCTTCAGACATAGCTAAAATATCTTTTGATAATGCATTTATAACATTTGATACTTTTCTTCCTATGATGTACGGGATAATTAAGAAGAGCATAACAATTATCAAAATAAAAATTATAAGAATAACATTCTTCATAACATTGCTATCTTTCAATATTATATCTCTAGGAGTAGATAAACAAAGTCCCCAATATACACCTTTAGAAATTTCTATAGGTGTAAAAGCATATGTATAATCTTCTTTTGCTATTGCTCCATAGGCTTCTATTATTGAGAATTTACCAGACTGTATATTTTCAAAGACACTATATTCTTTATAATGAGGATATACTTCATAAATATTTTTAGAAACATTAGCCACATTATAAGTATCATATATAACAGATCCATGCTGATCGTATAATTCAACTGTTGTTTCTGCAAAAGGTTTTATATTTCCAAGCAAAGCAGTAATAGAATCTACAAAAATATCAACATATATAACACCTATAAATTTATTTTGAGGAGTTATAGGAATACATAAAGTAAATAATACTGTATCAGCATTAACTGTAGAATCATAAACTCCTGATACATATACATCTCCTGTTCTTTTAGGTTCTGTATAATAGTCTACATTAAAAGTATCTATTCCTAAATATGCTTCTCCGTTTTTAGATATATAATAATTAAATCTTCCATTAGAAGGTTTATATTCTGTATTTGTATAATCTGCATCATTATCTAAGGCATTAGGTTCAAATGCTATTGATAAGCCATTTATATCATCAGGAAGGCTATTAAAAAATACCGATGTTAATTGTTTATATGTTACCCTATCTCTTATTCCTCTGTTATAAATATTTTCTATATTAACTTTAAGTCCCATAACATTATATAGATGTTTTTCTATATTGAATTTTATGTTGTTAGCCTCTTTATATGAGGTTTCTTGTAAAACTTTATATGATAAATTTTTAGTTATTTTACCTACATACAACATGGCTACTGTATTTGATAATATAACAATTATCATAATAGGAACTAATATAATGGCGGTAATTTGAAATTTCAATCCAACTTTTTTAAACATGGCAACTCCAACTAAAATTATTTATTTAAAATAAAATAATTTTTATTAAGATAATGACAAGGGCCGACAAAGAAATAAATAACCCTAACATTCTATAATATATAATAGAAAAATAAAAAATACAAGCATATAAAAAATTAATGATAAAAAAATCAAAAAAAATGCTTGATTTTTTATCATTCTACTAATAGAATGCACGAGTATATTTTTTAAAAAACAATTTTATTAAATGGAGAAATAATTATGAGTTTCAGAGAAAATAGTTCTTTAAGAAGCGACAGAGTTTTAAAAGGTGATGAAAGAGCACCAAACAGATCTTTATTCTATTCTATGGGATATACAGATGAAGAATTAAAAAGACCTCTGATCGGAATTATTTCTGCATACAGTGAAATCGTACCCGGACATATACATCTTGATAAACTTTCTCAAGCTGTTAAAGCTGGTGTATTAATAGGTGGAGGTACTCCAATACTTATACCTGCAATAGGAGTTTGTGACGGAATAGCTATGGGACATTTAGGAATGAAATATTCACTTCCATCAAGAGAATTAATAGCTGATTCTGTTGAAAGTATGGTTATAGCTCATGGTTTAGACGGAGTTGTTCTTGTTCCTAACTGCGATAAAATAGTTCCTGGTATGATAATGGGACTTTTAAGAATGAATATACCTGGAATAGTAATAAGCGGAGGAGCTATGCTTCCTGGTGATCATGGCGAGGAAAAAGTAAGTTTATCAAATATATTCGAGGCTGTTGGAGCTAAAAAAGCTAATCTTATAAATGATGCTGAATTAGAAGAATATGCACAAAACACTTGTCCTAGCTGCGGTTCTTGTGCCGGTATGTACACTGCTAATAGTATGAACTGTCTTTCTGAGGCATTAGGTATAGCTTTACCAGGAAACGGAACAATACCTGCTGTATATTCTGCTAGAACATTGCTTGCTAAGAAAGCCGGTATGCAGGTTATGGAATTATTAAAAAAAGATATAAAACCTTTAGATATAATAACTCCTGAATCTTTCAAAAATGCACTTGCTGTTGATATGGCATTAGGCTGTTCTACAAATAGCGTACTTCACTTGCTTGCTATAGCTAATGAGGCAGGAATAGAATTAGACTTAAAAATCATAAATGAAGTAAGCGACCGCACTCCTAATCTTTGTCATTTAGCACCTGCCGGACATAACTATATAGAAGACTTATACAAAGCCGGCGGAATACCTGCTGTTATGAAAGAGCTTGATAAAGGCGGATTTATAAACACTTCTCTTATGACTGCCACAGGTAAAACAATAGCTGAAAATATAAAAGATGCTGTTAATAAAAATAATAATGTTTTAAGAAATATAGAAAACCCTTATAGTAAAACAGGCGGTATAGCAATACTTTGGGGAAATATAGCTAAAGACGGTTGTGTTGTTAAACGCTCTGCCGTTGCTGATGAAATGCTTGTACATAAAGGACCTGCCAGAGTATTTGACAGCGAAGAATCTGCAATAGCTGCTATATATTCAGGTAAAATAAATAAAGGCGATGTTGTTGTTATAAGATACGAAGGACCAAAAGGCGG
>CASEHG010000372.1 GCA_949287565.1 uncultured Brachyspira sp. | reverse complement strand
TATTAAATAAACAATGCACCAAAGCAGCTCTTTTAGCATTAGTTGAAGCTCCAAGAGTAGCTAAAACTGCTGTGATTGTTGTACCGATGTTTTGTCCTAATATCAATGCCACACTTGTAGGATAATCTATCAAACCAACAGAAGCTAATGATATAGTTACACCTAAAGCAGCACTACTAGACTGTATTATAGCTGTTACAATCATACCTATCATTACACATAGGAATCTTCCGTACATTGTATCAGCATTTGCCATTAAAAATACTTTTTCAAAATCTTCAGAACCCCTTACACCTTCAAATGCAGTTTTCATAAGTATAAGCCCATAGAATATCATACCAAATCCCATAAGTATTTCACCGAAAAATCTTAGCTTTCTATTTTCCGAACCAAATATAACTATTATAGAACCTATACCAAGAGAAGGTAATGCAAGCACATCTATATTTAAGGATATTATCCAACCTGTAACTGTAGTACCTATGTTGGCTCCTAGTATTATATTAATAGCTTGGGATAAAGTAAGCAAATTAGCATTTACAAAACTTACCGTCATTACCGTAACTGCACTACTTGACTGAACTATAGCAGTTATAAGAAAACCTAATGATATACCTAGGATCTTATTTTGAGTTACTTTATGAAGTATATCTTTTAATGCGTTTTCTGTACTTTCTTGAAGTCCATCTGAAAAAACTTTAAGACCGTACATAAAAAGTCCGAATCCGCCAATTAAATAAAAAGATAATGTTAAAAGCATATATATCCTATAAATTTTATAAAACTAGGAGTGCTTAGAATATCATAAATAGCTAAAAAGTCAATAAAAATAAATTATTATGTTAACAAATTGTAACATTTATATAGTTTCATACAAGAATAATATACAATATATTTACAAATTAATAATATTTAGTATAAAAAGTTTAAATATTCATATTAATGCTATTTTATTTATTTTTATTAATACATAAAGAATCAATATTTTTTAATCAAAACTGATTTATTTCAGAAGTGTTTACAGCATATAAAAATTCTTTAGGAGCTTTATCAAATTTTAATTTATTAAAATATTTTAAAGGCATTTTTTCTTTCAAATAAGGTAATGTAATATTTAAATGATTTTCTCTGCATCCTATTTTTTCATCAGTAAGCAAAACAAAACCTAAATCACTATACAATTTAATGGCTCTAAAACTTCCAGCCTGAGTATGAAGATATATTGGAAAGTCTTTATAATCTATTGAATTTAAAACATAAGAAATTAAAACCCTTCCTATACCCTGCCCTTCATATTCTTTTTTAACTTTAAACCAATGTATTGTAGTTATGAGATTATAAGCTTTCCAAGCAAAGCATGTTCCTATAGGTGTATCGTTATCATCGCAAATAAATAAGCATTTATCAAAAAATAATTTTTCATTACTGCCATACACATCTTTGAAATACTGCTCCATAAAATTTCTATATTTTTTCTTATCCTCTTCATTATCAAATGGAAATTCAAACCATAAATTTAATTCATCTCTTTTACAATTTCTTATATGATAACCATTAGGAATATCTGATAATGCATTTTTATTAATTGATTTGCATATCATAAATAAATTGCTGTCTTCTATTTTGTTCATTTTCAATACCAATTTTACACCAATTATTTATTACTCACTTTTATACCAAAAAGGAGTATTATCCCAGTAAAAAGACATATAGATCTTTGCATTTTTTTCCAAAACCCAAGAATCTAAATTTTGATTAAAACTATCAGCTACCCAAAACATACCATCAATATTTTTTACTTTACTTACATTCCAATTATCTAAAGGCTGATTAAATACTCTCGCAATCCTAAACATATTTTCCATATTTGTAACATTAGAAACGTCCCAATTATTCAAAGGCTGATTAAATTTTTCAGCAAGGCAAAACATATTACTCATATTCTTAACTTTAGAAACATTCCAATTAGATATATCATGATTAAAACTTTTAGCACCGCAGAACATATAACTCATATCTGTTACTTTTGAAGTATCCCAAGTTTCAATGCCTTTAAAATTTCTTAGCATAGAATTTTCAAATAATCCTGACATATCAGTTATTAAGCTTGTATCTATTCTATCAAACTTTATTTTTTTATCTATCAAATCTATTAATTCATCTTTTATTTTGGGTTTATATTTTTATTTATACATAATATATTCCTTAATTATTATTTAAAAATACAACATTTTAAACCATATTTCAATTTTTTATATAAAAATTATAAATTTGTTTAAAAAAATAGTAATATCAATAAAAAACCGGTAACATTACTATTGACAATAATACTATTTAGTATATAATAGTTTCAACAAATAAAAAAATAAAAAAAGGAGATTAATTTATGTCTTCTCAAATGAACGAACAATTAGAAGCCATTTACAACAGAATAGTGAAAAGAAATCCTGGTGAAGTAGAATTTCACCAAGCAGTGAAAGAAGTGTTAAGCACCTTAGAAGTTGTACTAAAGAAAAAGCCTCATTATATTGAACAAAAGATAATAGAAAGAATATGCGAACCTGAAAGACAAATTATGTTCAGAGTTCCTTGGATGGATGATAAAGGAGAAATACATGTAAACAGAGGTTTCCGTGTACAGTTCTCAAGCGTTATAGGACCATACAAAGGCGGACTTCGCTTTCACCCATCAGTTTATTTAGGTATTATCAAATTCTTAAGTTTTGAACAAATATTTAAGAATGCTTTAACTGGCTTACCTATAGGCGGAGGTAAAGGAGGTTCAGATTTTGATCCTAAAGGAAAAAGCGACAATGAAGTTATGCGTTTCTGCCAAAGCTTCATGACTGAACTTCAAAGACATATAGGATATGATATAGACGTACCTGCTGGAGATATTGGAGTTGGTGCTAGAGAAATTGGATATTTATTCGGTCAATACAAAAGACTTAAAAATAGATTTGAGCCTGGTGTATTAACAGGTAAAGGCTTAGGCTACGGCGGTTCTTTAGCTCGTACTGAAGCTACTGGTTACGGACTTGTATACTTTACTGACCTTATGCTTAAAACTAACGGCAAAAATGGTTTTGAAGGTAAAAAAGTTATAGTTTCTGGTTCTGGTAACGTTGCTATATATGCGATGCAGAAAGCTACTCAATTAGGTGCTAAAGTTGTTGCTTGTTCTGACTCTAACGGAGTTATTTATGATGAAAACGGCATCAATTTAGACACTGTAAAAAGATTAAAAGAAGTAGAAAGAAAAAGAATTAAAGAGTATGTTAATGCTCATTCTTCTGCTAAATATATGGAAAACGGAAACATTTGGGACATTGCTTGCGATATCGCTTTGCCTTGTGCTACTCAAAATGAACTTGATGCTAAAAGTGCTGAAACATTAGTTAAAAACGGATGTATATCTGTTACTGAGGGTGCTAATATGCCTTCTACTCCTGAAGCTGTTGAAGTATTCCAAAAAGCTGGAATATTGTTCGCACCTGGTAAAGCTACAAATGCTGGAGGTGTTGCTACTTCTGCTTTAGAGATGCAGCAAAATGCTTCTATGGATAAATGGGATTTTGATTATACTGATAACAAACTTAAAAATATTATGACTAATATTCACAATACTTGTTATCAAACTGCTGAAGAGTACGGATTCAAAGGTGATTATTTGAAAGGTGCTAATATAGCAGGATTTGTTAAAGTTGCCGATATTATGATTCCTTACGGTTTAGTTTAATTTTATTTAATAAAATGCTGTATGCCGTTAGTATATATATAAAATATACTAACGGCTTTTTTATTATTGTCTTACTAAAATAATGAATATTCTTAATAAATAATTATCATACCTCTTTAGCTGCTGCTATTTTAGCATAACCATCCCAAGCAAATACTGGTTTTTCTTTATAATCAGCATATACTTCTTCAACATTGCATATATATAAATAATGATCTCCGGTTTCAATAAATTCTTTTAAATTACATTGAATAGCAGCTGCACTATGAAGAGGAATTTTTATATCACTTGTAGGAATACTTTGCATTTTTATTCCCAAGTTTCTTATTTTATCAATTTCTCTTCCGCTATACATACCGCATCCCACTACAATTTCTTTAATATTTTCACTAGGAATCGTAATTATCACTTTTTTATTTTCACGAACTAACTCGCCGCCATAAGAATCTTTAGCCATTGCATAAGCTATCATACTTGGATTATAAGATAAATAAGTATACCAAGATACTGCAGTAACATTAGTTTCTCCATCAGGTTTATTAATACATACTAATGCCACAGGATTTGGAGAAGTGATTAATGATGCTTTTGCCAAATTTATTTTTTCCATGATGAAATACTCCTTAAATATTAAAAAATATTTAACATGATAATTAATTTATAATAAAAAACAAGCAAAAAAATAATAAACTAATATTTAGTAAATATAAAAATTATTATATTTGAAAATTACTTATATATACTGAAACGATTTCATTTTGCCTACTACTACACATTATATAATTATTATCAACTTTTTTGCCGCACAAAAAAGTTGCAAAAAACGCAATTGCTAGAACTTTATATTTTAAAAATACTTACTAAATATAGGATATAACCTAAATTTATATAAAAAATGCAGTTCTTTTGGTTCTTTTATACCAATAAAAGAACTGGGGTATGGGGCAAAGCCCCAGATATTAAAAACAAAATATAACTTTATTTTTTGACAAAGTATATTTGTTTAGGTATATACTAAAAATTTTTAACTTTGTCAATTTTTTATTAGTATAGTAATACACCAAAAAATAGAAATATAAAATTAATGCAAAGGAAAAACAAAT
>CASEHG010000371.1 GCA_949287565.1 uncultured Brachyspira sp. | reverse complement strand
TTAACTAATAAATTAAAATAATTAAGTTGTTAAATATTATTATAAAGTATTATACTATTTATACCGTTAATGATAGTAGTGAGATTTAAATTATAAGCTGCGAATCATGAAGAAAATAATATTATTATTTGTTTTTATATTTAGTATAAGCCTATATCCTAAAATAGGTATGAAAGAATCAACTATAGTAGAAAAAAAAGACTATGGTTATATAGTTTATGCTGAGGACTATTATAGACTTTATGCTTTACCTTCATACTATGCAGAATATGATTTACTTAGAAATGTAGATTATCTTGAGCGTGCTTTAGATGCTCCATTCGATTTTGTAAATAGAGCTTTAACTATTATAACAACAGAAGAAGCTTATACTAGATATAAAGACCTTATGCATATGCAGTTTAATTATCTTATAACTCAAAATTATATTTATCTTGCCGGACTTTATGATAAAGAAAATTATTATTTCTATAATTCTCAATTCGATGAGGATATAAAGAAAAGTTTTGAATATGCAGTATTTTTCTATAATTTAGCTAAGGAAAGATGGGCTATTACTAAAGAATTAGCAGAAAAAGTGATGAAAAATAAAGCTAAATTAGAAATGGATAATTTGATTGATAAAGCATATAAGATAGCACTTGGAGAAATAGATTATAATAAAACAGCGGATAGGCAGCTTAAACATATAGATGAAATTTTACAAGAAATGGAAAATTGATTAAATAAAAAAATAAAAAATGGGAAGTAAATTATGTTTAAGGCAATGAATAAATACTATGAGATTAGTATTGATAAACTCATAGAACTAAAAGAAATGATATCTAAAGAAAATATAGAATTAACATGTGTTAATCCTAAAGGCATGAGTATTATTGTGCCTGGCAATTGTATAGATATTATTTTACAAGAGAAGGATAATGTTCTATTAAAAGATTCTAAGTATTACATATCATCATTTTCTAATAAATTTTTTAATTTGAATAATCCTCAAACAAATAAAAATAATGTTGTTGAAGGATCAGATGATAATAAATTTAATGAATATGAATATTTTTATCATATATATAAAAATTGTATTTCAAAAAATGAGAAATTAAAAGCAGCTAATGATTCTCTTTTAAGCAGAATGTTAAAAGAGAGACCTAGTAATAGGCTTTATTTATTAAAACCATATTTAGATCAATTAAAGTTAGAAGCAAAAACACCTAAAGTAACGCCTGAAATAGCTTTAAATATAGAGCGTTTATTGACTGGTATGGGTATTGTTGGAAGATTAGATTTCATAAGACATTTAAAATATATCAAAAGTGCTGGTAAGAATCGTAATGATACAGTTAATACAGAAACTGAAATTATGATTTCTAGTATAATGAATGGTATAGTAACATATTTAGAAAAAGAATATTTTTATAGAGATATATTTGATAATTTAGATATGCTTGATGATTCTAATATATTAAGTCATAGTAATAGAGTTTGTATACTTATGATAGAATTCTTATACTATTATAATAATATATTTAATAAAGGATTAAGCAGTAAATTAAGACAAGATTATAAAAGTGTTTATTTTGATAAATATAAAACTATTTTAAGCCGATTTAATCTTGTAAAAAGCATAGAGAAACTAGAAAATGTATATAGACTTGGAATAAGAAAATTTACAGGTTCTGAAATAGTAAGCTATGCTATAGGTGCTTTTTATCATGATATGGCTATGCTCAATATGATAGATTTTGTTCCTACAGATGATTTTATTAAAGATGGAGATTTTAAAGATTTCCATACTGCTAAAGCATACTATTTTCTAAAATATGTACTAAATCAAAGAGAGGAATCCTGTTTATCTGTAGGACTTCATCATGAATGTTATGGTTATGGAAGCGGAATATTGAAGAATTTCTTTGATAAGAAGATAAATGATCCTAAACATAAAGCTGATTTTTTAATGTCTTTCGAACCTGAAGATATAATAAATGCTGAATGTTTTGCATATTTTCCTGCTAAAATGTTAGAAGTTGTAGATATATATGATACATTAACATTTATGGATGGAAAAAGAAATAAAAATCCTTATGAAGTAGTATTTTTTATGAAGAAGATGTTTACTGAAAATAAAATAGCTGTAGATCCTATAGTATTAGATTTATTCATTCAATTTTTATCAAATGTAAAAGGTGTTGATATTATAGAAGAATAACATTATAATTTATTTCATAATTATATTTGACTTTTAACAATAAAAATATATAATCAATTCATTATGTATAATGTTATAGTAGCTGGTTCAACCGATTTTACAAGAGATTGTATCTTACAATTAATGGAATTAGATAATGTTAATCTTAATGGAGTAATAGCTCCTATAGATACTAAAAAAGATAGAAAGGGTAATATTATCAATTCGCCTGTAGTAGAAATTGCATTAGAGAAGCATCTTAATCTTTTTCAGCCTGAAAGTATAAATAAAGATGATTTCTATAATATTTTATCAGATTTATCACCTGATTTTTTAATAGTAGTAGCTTATGGTAAAATTCTAAATAAAAGAACATTATCATTGCCTAAAATAATGCCTCTTAATATTCATGGTTCTCTTTTGCCAGTACTTAGAGGTGCTAGTCCTGTTGAGCATGCTTTGCTTTATGGATTTGAAAAAAGCGGAACTACTTTGCAGAAAATGGATATGAAATTAGATGAGGGTGATATTATACTTCAGCATGAGGTTAATATAGATAAAGATTGGAAGTTTAATGATTTATATGATAAAATAAAAGAAAGCGGTGTATATTTGCTTAAAGAGTTTTTCAAAGATACTAATAAGCATATATCTAATATGATAAAGCAAGATGATGCATTAGCTACATATTGCAGTAAAATTAAAAAGGAAGATGGAAAGCTTGATTTTTCGAAGGATGCACTTAGTTTGCATAATATGACTAGGGCTTTTGTTAGATGGCCTACAGCTTACTGTTTTTACAAAGATGTTTCTATAAAAGTTTTTAATAGTGAATATATATCTAAATTAGACAATAATACTGATTTTGGTAAGATAGTTGATGTTAATAATAATGGTATTTATATAAATGCTCTTAATGGAATATATGTTATAAAGGAACTTCAAAGAGAAGGAAAAAAAAGACAAACTGTTAAAGAGTTTTTATGCGGAAATAAACTAGTTGTTGGAGAATATTTTAATTAAAAGTGGAGTATGATTGTAAATTATGGCTAAAATAAAAGAATTTTTTAATAAAATAATATCCTTTATAAAAAGAATCATAAATAAAATTTTACCTGATGGAATAATCTCTAATCCTAAGTCATTTTTAGTATTTAGAAGATTGATACTTTTCGCTGTTTTGCTTTTTGTTTTACAAGGTATCGTTGTAACTTTAATAGTATTTATAGTTGTTAAATCTGGAGGAGAGTCTTTTGAACTTCCAGATGTTCAAGGAAAAGAAATATTTGAAGCATTTAATTTATTGGAAAAAGAGGGTATGAATCTTAATGTGCAGACACATTATTTTAATAATTACCCATTAGGTACTATTGTAAGTCAGGAGCCTAAAGGCGGAGTAAAGGTTAAAAGAGGAAGAACTGTATATTTGGTCGTAAATGTTGCTGAACAAGCTCTCATAAAAATGCCGGATGTTACAGGTATGAAGTATGATAAAGCTCTTAGTATAATTAGTAATGAGGTTTTAAATACTATGACAAATGTTAATATTCTTCCTAAAGTAACCATAACTGATGATATGTACGAAAATGATGTTGTATTATCACAAATTCCTGCTGCAGATGAAGTAGTAGGGGTTAATACCGAGATAATTTTAACAGTTAATAACAAATAATCTTAAATGCAATAATATTTGTGTAATATGTAAAGAAACAATCTTTTTTTCCGAATATAATATTGGAGAGTTATACAGTGGAAAACAAAGAATGTGAATTTTGCGGTAGCACTAAATCTGAAGTTTATATAAAAACAGATTTAGTAAGCTACAATAAATGTTTAAATTGCGGACTTATATATCAGTATCCTGTTTTGAGTCAGGAAGAAATAAATGATATATATAGTGATAATTATTTTGAATATGAGGTAGCCAATCAGGAAAATTTTTTTGGTCTTATGAAGCTTGCTATGAAAGATATAGGCTTTGATAAAATAGAAAGCGAACTTCCTAATAAAAATGTTCTTGATATAGGCTGTGCTACAGGTATGATGCTAAATTATTTAAAGACTAAGGGTTATAATGCACAAGGTATAGAAATATGCTCATCATCTGCTGAGTATGCTAGAAAAAATTATGGTATAACAGTGCATGAAAAGCCTTTGCTTGATGTTGGATTTGAAAGTGACTATTTCTCTTTCATACATTTTTCACATGTTATAGAACATGTTCCTAATCCTGCAGATACTCTTAAAGAAATTTACAGAATACTTGCAAAAGGCGGATATTTAGCAATCACGACACCAAATGCTGATGGTATGTTTGCTAAAAAATATGGAGGAGCTTGGAGAGCTGTAATGCCGCAGCATCTATGGCTATTTTCAAAGACTACATTGTCTAAGTATATGAAAAGTATAGGTTTTAAGATAATCAGTGATTTTTCTTGGGGCTCTATACCTATAGAGAAGAAACCTAATAAAATAATTAAAACTTTTTTTGATAAATATGTTAAATTATTTAATAGAGGAGATGTTATGCTCTTCTTATGCAAAAAAAGTTGAATATACTGATTCGTTTTGTAAGGAGAATATATGGCTAAAGAAGTTACAACACAACAAACATTAACAATTGATCCTAATAATTATGAATTTTATTATGATAATCTTGTAAACACAAGAGAAATTTACGATCAAATTGTAGATGTTGATAGCAATGATCAAAATTTATATGAGGAACTTTTAAAAAATTATGTTCGTCCTGGAGATGCCGTATTAAAATCAATTTCAAAACGAGAAGGTGTAAAAGCTAGTAAAAATGTAAAATTTGATAAAATGACAGGTCTTTATAAAAGTACTGTTTATGGTTATGTATTTTATGATGAGCTTAAATCTGTTTCAGTTATACCTGTTATTAATGTAGGGGATAAATGGAGAGGTGTAATGGTACTTCCTCCTCAAAAGCGTCAGAAAAAACAGCTTGTACTTGAAGAAATACAAACTATTATATCTGAAATCCCTATAAAATTAATGGTTAATTATGATAAAATAACTGAACTTGTAGAGTATAATTTGAAATATGATGAAGGCGTTATGTGTGTTTTTGTTGAAGGTAGAAAACCTATAGATGGTAATGTTCAGAAAGTAATACTTGATTATGATTTTACTTTAGACAGCGGAAAAGAATCAGAAACAGGTGCTATAGACTTCAAAGAAAGAGGATTCATTCATAATATAGAAGCAGGAATTCAAATAGCTCACTTTATGGAGGAAAAACCTTCTATTGACGGACTTGATATATATGATGTTTTAATGGAAGCTCATTATGATGATGATCCTTGCTATAAATTGGGTAAGAATATTACTGTTGATCCTGATGGCATTACTATAAGAAGCGGTATCAGAGGAATATTAAGCAATCATAATAATACTTTGTCTGTAAGTACTGTAGCAGAAATAGATAAAGTGGATTTATCAACAGGTAATATAGAAGTTAATGGTTCTCTTATCATTAAAGATAATGTTGCTCCAGGATTCTCTATAAAGACAGAGGGAGATATATATGTTCATGGTAATATTGAGGATGCCTATATAGAATGTGCCGGAAATTTGATAGTTTCTGGAGGTATAATAGGAGGCCCTAACAGTACAATACGAGTTAATGGAAAAATGTATTCTCAATTCATTAGAAATGCTAATATAATATGTAAAGGTGATGTATTATCTCAGCAGCTTGTTAATGCTGAAATAGCAGGAAATGATAGAGTTATAATATTAGAAGGCAAGGGCGTTATTATTGGAGGAAATGTAAAGGCTTTGAATGGTGTTTGGGCTAAAAGTATTGGTTCTATGAGTGAATCTAAAACTACTATTACTGTTGGAAGAGATGCTGAGGCTGATGCAGAGTTTAAAAATATTGTTGCCACAGTTAAAACAAATAGAGAAGAGATTAGTAAGATTAAATCTCTATTGGGTACAGAATATTTTAAAAATCCAAAAGCATTTATACAAAGAATACCTCCTAATAAAAGAGAAGGAATAAAAGATATACTTAAAAGAATTACAAATCTTGTGAGAGAAACTGCTCAATTAGAGGCTAGAAGAGATGAAATGAGTGCTGAATTTGAAAAATTATCTCATAGCAGCATTACTTCTATGGAAGGATTTTTCCCTGGAGTTACAATATATATTTCAAGTATGAGAAAATATATATCTAAAAAAATTTCAGGAACAGAGTATTTCTATTCAAAAGAGCTTAGAGATATCTCAGAGAAAGCTCCTAAATTATTACCTTTAGAAGAATATGATTTTCCTAGAGAAATAAAAAGAGATTAATCTTTTAAGGTAAATATAAAAAATGAAAATAATAGTTATACATGGACAGAATCATAAAGGCTCAACATACAATGCAGCAAAAATGCTTTATGATAGATTAGGCGGAGAAGTTACAGAGTTTTTTCTTCCTAGAGATTTTAGTTCTTTTTGTGTAGGCTGTAATAATTGTTTTATAAAATCTGAAACTTTATGTCCTCATTATGAAAAACTTAAACCAATTACAGATGCTATGGACAATGCTGATATAATAATATTAGCAAGTCCAGTGTATGTGTACCATGTAACAGGTGCTATGAAGGCTTTTTTGGATCATTATGGTTATAGATGGATAGTTCACAGACCAAATGAATCTATGTTCAAAAAACAGGCTGTATGTATTTCTACCGCTGCAGGCGGAGGAATGAAAAACACTTGTAAAGATATGGCAGACAGTACTTTCTTTTGGGGTGTAGCAAAAACATATAGTTATGGATTTGCAGTAAGAGAAGTTACTTGGAATAATGTTAAAGATGAAATAAAAGATTCTATTGCAAGAAAAATGGATTTAGCTGCAGAAAAAATAAAAAGAGAATATGGTAAAGTTAAGCCTTCTATAAAAACAAAGATATTTTTTAAGATAATAAAATCATTGCATAAAAAGAAAAATTTCACTGAGAATGATTTTAATTATTGGAATGATAGAGGCTGGTTAAACAATACAGTACCTTGGAAAAATTAATTTTGAATTAATAGACTTTACAAGTCTAATAATATAAAAAGACAAGACTAGAAAATTAGCCTTGTCTTTTATTTTTATAATATGTTATGATTTTTTAGATTGCACAAACAGGAGATTGTCTTACTCTTATTTTTACTGCACTTCCTTCACCGAATATTGAATTCATATATTTTTTATATTCTTCAACTTTACTTACAGGTATTAAAGCCTGTATAGTTCCAGCAAATCCGCCTCCATGTACACGGCAAGCACCTTCACCTTTTAAGAAGTCTTTTGTTAGAGTAAGTCCTAAAGCTACTCCCATATTTTTTGAACTTGTAACAGAATAGCAGTTTTGTAAATACATAAAGCTTGAAAGTCCTGATTCATTCATAAGTTTTATATATGTATTTATATCATCTTTTTTAAGTGCATTTATTTGATTTATTACTCTTTCATTTTCTTCTAAGAAGTGATAAGCTCTCATTATAGCTCTGTCTCCAACTTCAGATCTTAATTTAGAAGCATTATCAATCAATTCTTTTTTAGTTATCTCTCTGCATACTTTTTTTCCGAAATAATTTGCAACAGCATTCATTTCTTCTCTTATAGCAGCATATTCATTTGTAAGTCCGCTATGATCTCCTTTAGCATCAACTATCATAAGAGCATAACCTTTACTTTCAAAATCATATTCAACTTTTTCTATTATAGGATTATCATTATCTTTGAAATCTATAGACATAATACCGCCTACAGAACAGCCCATTTGATCCATAAGTCCGCAAGGCTTTCCAAAATAAACATTTTCAGCATACTGCCCAATTTTTGCTATATCAACTTTGCTTATTTTATCTTCATTGTATAGAGTATTCTGTATTTCGCCAATCAAAGATTCAAAGCTAGCTGAACTGCTTAATCCGCTTCCTATAAGAACTTTATTATTTAAAGTTACTGTACATCCGTCTATATTGTATCCCTTGTTTTTTATTCCTGCACAAACACCTCTTGTTAGAGCATTAGATTTCCCGTATTCATCTTTATTTATATTCAAATCGTTTATATCTATAATGTCAGGAGTATTAGAATAGTCAGTATAAACAACTATTTTATTATCATCTCTTTTTGACACTACTGCCAACTTATCTAAATTTATAGAAGCTGTTAATACGCATCCATTATTATGGTCTGTATGATTACCTGAAAGTTCAGTTCTTCCTGAAGCACTAAACACATATATTTCCTGAGTCTTTTCTATGCTTTCAAAATGTTTTATAGTATCACTTAATCTATTATATGCCTCAGATATACTATATGCATCATTTCCGTAAATAGAAGAAAATTTTTCATCCATCTTTTTTTCTTTTAAAAAGTCTTTTAATTGGCTGATATTATACATATTGAATCCTTAATTTTGATAATGCTATTATGATATACAATTATGCTGATTTTGTCAAAGAAAAACACGAGAAATAAAAACAAAAAATATTTACAATTTTGTTATAAATTTACTAAATATTTACTTTATATGTAAAAAATAAAGAATTTTTAAAGATTTTAGTAAAAATTATTTACAAAT
>CASEHG010000370.1 GCA_949287565.1 uncultured Brachyspira sp. | reverse complement strand
TCTAATTAAGCTAAGAAATAAATAAAACTTATAATTAAAAATAAAGCAGAAAATATAAAAGGGTGGGGTATGTAAATAGGTTTAAAATCTACTCTAATTCCCCGCCCTTTATATTTTTTATCTGCTTTGAAATTTTTGATAAAATTTTTTTTGATGCTTTATTAAGAAATTATAGATGCCCGCCCAAGTTTTATTTATATATATTATGTTTATTAGATTTTTAATTAAATTGACTAAAATTATTAATTTTACTATACTATAGTGAGGTAATATATATTAGGGGGGTATGATGTTTACAGATAAAGAAAAAATTGAATTTTTCAATGCTGTAGAAGAAGGTAATATTCAGCAAATAAAATCTTTATTGAATAAAGATAATTATATAAATATAAATATATTTGGAATAGCAAAAATATTAATTGAACATGAAAATAATAAAAATATAATTGAAAAAAAAGATATTGAAATTGATTTCAAGAATAAAGATGGATATACTCCTTTAATGATTGCCTCTTATAAAGGAAATACTGATATAGTAAAACTTTTATTAGAATATAATGCTTCTGTAGATATTACTAACAATGATAATTATACAGCTTTGATATATGCATGTATTTATGGCAGAGCAGATGTGGTAAAAATTCTTCTTGAACACAAAGCTGATATGTATATAGAGACTAAATTAGAAAATAATCATTTAACTGCATTGATGATAGCCTGCAGTCAAAATTATGCTGAAATAGTGAGAATATTACTTGAAAATGGTTATGATCCTAATTATAAAAATAAAAAAGGAGAAACAGCGTTAATATATTATTCCTTTATAAAAAATGATAAACCTAGTACAGAAATAATAAAAATATTATTAGAATATGGTGCAGATATAAATTCTACAAATAGCAAAGGCTCTACAGCATTAATGCTTGCTTCTTACAATGAAGAAAAAAAAGATTTTATGATGACTTTATTAGAAAACGGTGCTGATACTGAAATAAAAAATAATTTCAATCAAAATACAGCCTTACTTAATGCATGCGAACGAAGAAATATTGAAGGAGTTAAAGTTCTTCTTGAGTATAATGCTAATATAAATGTGCAAGATGAATTTAAAAAAACTCCTTTAATATTAGCCTGTGATGCTAATTCTTATGATATGGTAAAAATATTATTAGAGCATAATGCTGATATTAATTTATCAGATCACAGAAAAGAAACTCCTCTAATGTATGCAATAGATGAAAGAAACACAAAAATTGTAGAACTTCTTTTGAAATATAAACCTGATTTAACATTAAAAAATGAATCTGGAAAAACTGCATTAGATATAGCATATAATAGAAATAATTATGTAAAAGAAATAACAGATTTAATAAAGGAATCATCATCAAGAGAAATACAATTTTTATATGCTGCTGCTGAAAATAATGCTGATAAGGTTTTAAAATATATTGCTGAAGGAATTGATATTAATAATACTATAGATGAATCAGATGACTCAATAGGTTCTAACGCTTTGCTTTTAGCTTCACAGTTTCATCATAAAGAAATAATAAAAATATTATTAAATCATAATGCTGATGTTAATTTTAAAAATTATTTGAACAAAACAGCTTTAGAATATGTTGCTAGTAATGATAATAATTTTGATATTGCTGTAGAGTTTATAAATAGGGGAGCAGATGTAAATGCTGTGGATAATGAAAATGCTACACCTTTAATGTATGCTGCTTCCAGTAATGCTAAAAAAATATTAAACTTATTAATAGAGCATAATGCTGATATTAATATTCAAACTAAATCAGGCTACACTGCTTTAATTCTTGCTGCTATGCATAATCATATTAATATAGTTAAAATTTTAATAAAAAATAAAGCTGATGTATTTGCAAGAGATGGTTATGGCAGAAGATGTTTATATTATGCTGATGAAAATTGGAATGCTGAGATGTATGAAATTTTTAATAAGTATCATGATGATGAATATAAAAAAGTACTCAATTTATTTTTGATGTTTTATATTCCAAAACTGATGAAATAAATAAATATATATCTGAAGGAGGGGATATTAACTTTCAAGATGATAACGGACTTACGGCTTTAACTGTTGTAGAAAAGATAGAGATTGCAAAGATATTATTAGATAATAATGCAGATATCAATAAAAAAGGAAGGGACGGATATACTCCATTAATGATGGCAGTGAGGAGAGATAATATAAATCTTGTAGAATTCTTTATAAAAAATAATGCTGATCTTAATATGTATGATCCTGAAGGAAATACTGCATTAATTGTAGCTGCTCAAAATCACAAATATGATATATTTGAGCTTTTATTAAAAAACGGAGCAGACCCATCTATAAATAGTGAAGATTTAGAATTCCATATAGAGTTTGAAGATGAAATGAAAGATATGTTAAAAAAATATGGTAAATAAGTTTTTTAATTTATTCTAATTCCCCGCCCTTTAGGTTTGTTATTTATTTCTAAATTTTTACTTACAATTTTCTTAATGTTTTATTTAGAAATTATAGCTGCCCGCCCTAGATTTTTTTAAATTTAAAAATCTTTTTACTTAAAAATCTTATCTACGCACGTTTAGCAAAATTTCAAACGTAATAAAAATTAGAATTCACAATTGGCATATTTTTATAGCTTTACTCTGCGTGCGGTGTGGAAATTGTTAATTTAATTAAAATTTGGGCGGGTGTGCTGTTTCTAAGTTGATATAAGAGAATAATATGATTATAAAATCATAAAAAAATTTTAAAGTTTATGGGGTGGGATATGTGTATAAATTTAAATTATCTTTGTAAATTATCTATTTTAGTAATCAAATTTTAATTTTTATATATTATGTGTGATTTTTATTTACATTAAATAGTTGTTTTATATGCAAATTATTACTGGTAGTATTTTTTATGTATTATAATTAAATTATTTATA
>CASEHG010000369.1 GCA_949287565.1 uncultured Brachyspira sp. | reverse complement strand
TAAATTTATATGTTATTTTTGTATTATATTTCATTTTTGTTTTTATCTGTAATTATAGCACCCGCCCAAAATTTTATTAAGATTTATAATATATCAACCGCACGCAGAATAATACTATAAATATAAATGAATTAATAATAACACTTAAACTATATAATAAATTTTGTTTACCGTGCGTTAAAGAGATTGAAAATTTAATTTAAACTTGGGTGGGTTCTATATTTTCTGATTTAGTTTATAAGAAAGTATTAATTAAAAAATTATATGAATTTATTAAGGAAATAGGGCGGGCATATGTAATTAAATCTACAATAAAAAAGGACAGCCCTTTTAAAGACTATCCTTTTTTATATTCTCATTTTAATTTAATAAAATCAAGCGGCATCTTTTTTTATTCTAGTTTGATAGAACCAATCAACAAATACAGCTATAGCATTATCACCTGATACATTAGCAGCAGTACCGAATGAGTCTTGAGTCAAATATAATGCTATCATCAAACCTTGTAATTCTTCTCCAGTTATTCCAATCATATAGAAGAAAGGTAAAGCACTCATAACAGCACCACCGGGAGCACCAGGAGCTGCTACCATAGCTACTCCTAACATAAGTAGGAAAGGAAGTATAGAACTGTAAGTAGGATTTTGTCCTAAAATTAATATAACAGCAGTAGAACAGCAAGTTAATGTAATCATAGAACCAGCTAAGTGTATAGTGGCACAAAGCGGTATTACAAATTTTCTAATCTGTTCAGATACTCCATTTTTCTCAGCAGCTATTAAACTAACAGGAATTGTTGCAGCACTGCTCTGAGTACCTACAGCAGTAAAGTATGGCGGAATCTGATTTCTAATAAGCATTATAGGAGACTTCTTTGCTATAAGTCCAGATATTATAAATAAAGCAGTAATATAAAGTATATGAAGAGTAATAACAACAGCAAATACTTTACCAAATATTATAAGTATATGCTGTATACTTCCGGCATAAGCTAAATTAGCAAATGTACCTAAAATATGTAGAGGAAGTATAGGGATTATTATATTTTTTAAAATTGCTTGTATAACTTCTTCAGAGTCTCTTACTATAGAAAATAATTCTTCACCTTGTTTTTTAGGTCTTAGCATTGTTATACCAATACCTAATATAAAAGCAAATACTACAGCAGATGTAACATCAAATAATGGTTTAAGAGGTATAGTAAAATAGCTGTCTAAGCCAGATTCAATTTTTACACTGCTTAAAGCTGCAGCACCTAAAAGAGTAGGGAAAAGATTAGAAGCTACTAAAAATGCTATACTTCCAGCTAATAAAGTAGAACCATAAGATATAGCAACTGTAATTCCTATTAATTTAGTTGCACCTTCTGTTAGGTTTGCAATACCATAACCAATAAAAGCCACTATCATAAGAGGTATAATAAAATTTAAGAATAAACTGAATATACTACTTATAGTTACAAAAATTCTTACCACAGGAGCAGGAAGAAACATACCAACTAATATACCCAGAATTATACCTATAATAATTCTAGGTAAGAGACCTATTTTTTTCATTTTCTTTCTCCGTATATTTTATATTTTTCTATGTATAGTATTATATAAATTTTTTATGTTCATTCAACTAGTATATGTAAATTTTAGTTCTTTTTATTTTATATATAAATATAGTATCTATTTTATTATACAAATCATACTTAGTTGATTGCTAAAAAATTATGCAAGATTTTATATTATATAAGTATTATAGTAATACTATATAAAATAATTTGACAAATTAATCTATTTTAGTATAATTTAAATAGTATAATTAAGGATATTAGTAAATGAGAATAGGCTATGGATACGATTCACATGTATTTGCCGAGAATCGTAAATTGATATTGTCAGGGATAGAAATTCCTTATGAATTTGGGTTAAAAGGTCATTCAGATGCAGATGCTGTCATTCATGCTTTAATAGATTCTATATTGGGAGCTTTAGCATTGGGGGATATAGGAAGCCATTTTCCTGATAATGATGAAAAATATAAAGATATTTCTTCCATAGTTCTATTGGAAAAAACAGTTTCAATTATGAAAGAAAAAAATTATGAAATATCAAATACTGATATCACAATTATATTAGAAAAACCAAAATTAAGAAAATATATAGACACTATGAGAGAAAATCTATCCAAGATTCTTAAAACTGATATAGAAAATGTTTCGATAAAAGCTAAAACTAATGAAAAAATGGATTCTATAGGCAGAGGAGAGGGTATAGCAGTTCATTGTGTATCTTTACTAAAAAAAATAAAATAAAACTTAGGAAAAATATATGGCAACAAAAATTAATACGAAATATTTACTAGATTTAGTTTCAAGAAGCTTTGCTTTGACTATACCGCTATTGGATAAGAATAAAAAAAATAAAGTTGAAGTTCAGTATTTGCTTGCTAGAATAATAGACACAATAGAAGATTCTACTCATAGTGCTGAAGATAAAGAAACATTAATAACAGCTTTTATAAATATATTAAAAACAGAAAATATAGATAATTTAGAAAATTTTAAAAATGTAGTTATAGCAAATTCAATAAATGAAAATGATAAAGTCTTAATAGAAAATATAGATATTGTGGTTAAATCTTTTTTTACTTTTAAGCAGGAAATAAAAAATATATCTATTTCATATTTGAGGGAAATGGGTTATGGTATGGTTTATTATCAGGATCATACTATATCAACATTTGAAGATTTAGATGATTATTGTTATTATGTTGCTGGCACTGTAGGACTTTATCTTACTGAGCTTGCAAAAATATTGGATAATATAGAATTGGATAGAGAAAAAGCTAAGAGTTTAGGAAGATTTTTGCAGAAAGTTAATATTATTAAAGATGCAAAATTAGATTATGAAGAAAAAAGAGTTTTTTGGCCTATAAGTTTATTTGAAAATGAGAATCCTGCCCCATATTTTGAAGATGGTGCTTATATGGATAAGTCTATGGAAATCTTAGTGAAGATGGTAGAATCAGCTATGAATGAATTTAGGGATTCTATAGAATATATTATGTCTATAGATAAAAAAGCATTAGGTTATAGGCATTTTTGTTTAGTTGCTGCTTTAATGGGATATGAAACTATAAAACTTATGAAGAGCAATTATAATATATTTATGGGTGAAACTGTAAAAATTCCTAGAAAAAATACTTTAGAGATAGTTGCAAAAGTTAAAGCTGATTATTATACAAATAAGAGATTGGAAGACTTATTAGAAAAAGCATTTACAAAAGAATCAGGACAAAGCGAATCAGAAAGTTCTGCAAATAACAATGAATAAATAAAGTATTATATTTAAAATTTAGAGTATTGTTTTTTGTATTGATATATATTAAAATTATGTAAACTTTAAATTACGGAGCAGTATTTAGTATGTTTATCAAAAAAATTTGTATTGTATTGGCAATTTTTATATTTAGTGCATTTAATTTATTTCCGCAGTCAAATAAAGAAGATGAAAATGTCTTTAAAGATTCTCAATATATAAAAAGTGAAGAAGAGGCAAAAGCTGCATATAGTTTGGCTTTATATTATAAAGAACGTGCTTTGGCAAGTAAAACTTTAACTGAACAAACTGTAAAAGATTTAGAAAGTGCTAAAGTAATACTTCAGGAAATTGTTAAATATGTACAAAATAAAGAGATATATATAACATTAGCTGAAACTCATGAAGCTTTGGGAGAATATTATGAGAGTTCTAGAATTTATGATAGTTTAGTTTTTGATTCTCCTGAAGATATTGATATATTGTTTAAGGCAGCTGAAAGAAATATATTCATTATGAATAATGTTGATAAGGCTAGATATTATTTAGAATATGCTTATGAAATAGATAATTCTAATAATGATGTTTTGATATTATTAGGTTATACTTATTATCAAAAAAGAGAGCTTGAGAAAGCTGTATATTATTTTTCTAAAGTAGATGAAGCTAAAAAGCCAAGTAATAATAACAATTATTTAAGTTATTATAATTTTTATTATGGTATGAGCGAATTTTATTTAAGCAGATTTTCAAGTGCTATAGGCAGATTCAATAAACTTCAAAATGTTCAATTATCTCCAGCTGATAAATATACTGCTTCCTATGGTATAGTAAAGAGTTATCAGGCTTTAGAAAAATATAATGAAGCTTATTCTAATAGTATGGGTATAGAAGACGGTTTATTTTTGAGTGCGTATTTAAGTTTTATGTCTGATAAATATGATGACGGTTTATTTGAAGAAATAGATCCAGCAAATCCTAATACTCCTAAAATATTATCTATTATTTCAGAAGCAGAAAGTTCAGGATATAGTAATGCGCTTAATATTATCGAAACTGATTTAGATAGAAGAGAAATAGATTTAGATATTATACAGGCATATTATAAAATGATTTATAAAATAGGAAATAAAGAAAATAAAATGAATTCTGAAATGGATATAATATCATTTTATTTAATGATAAAAAATATAGATGCTTTGCCTCAGCATATAGATAATTTAATTAGCTATGATAATAGCGGAAAATTCAATAATTTATATTTACAGGCTGCTTTAGAGTTTAAAAATCAAAATAATTTTAAATCATCAAAAGAGATGTTAAATAAATATTTATCTTTGGATAATAAAAATATAAAAGAAAACGAATTAGTATCTTTAGTATTGACAGCAAGCGATATAGGAGAAAGCGAACTTGCTATAAGTGCTATTGAAAAATATGAAAAAGAAAAATATTCTTATAGCTATTTAAAAGCTTATGCGGCATTAATAAACAATGATGAAGTTAATGCCAATAAATATTTAAATGAAGATTTTGAATATTTCAGCAATAATAAATCAAATACTAATGATTATAGAATAAATATTCCTTATGTAACATCATTAGCATTAGATAATACAAATTCAGCCTTATTATATGCTAATTATAAATATTCTCAGGATACAAGTTCAGCAGAAAATATGAATAGTTTATCTTGGGCATTGGTTTCATTAGGCAGTGATTTGGATAAAGCCATAAAACTTTCTCAAAGTGCCGTTCAGTTACAGCCTAATTCTCCTCATTATATAGACACTTTAGGTTTTGCCTATTATAAGAAAGGTGATTATGATAATGCTTTAAAAACTTTATTAAAAGCTGCTTTATATGTAGATGATGATTCTAAAGCTGAGATATATGCTCATATAGCTGATACTTATTATGCTAAGAATGATTATAAAAATGCTCTTAAATATTATAGAAAATCAATATCTTCATATAAAAAAGAATTCGATTATGATGAAAATAGAATAAAAGAGAGAATAGAAAGTTTAACAGAGAAACAATAAATAGGTTTTATATTCTATATCTATTTTTAAGAGGTTTATAAATAATGATGAAAAAGAATATTATAATATTTAGTATATTTTTATTGATTTCTAGTTTGGCATTCAGTCAAAATGAAAAGGAAGTGATGAAAGAGGCTTTTACTAGGTTTTCAAAATCTCCTTTTACAAGCATATATTCATCAGGCGGAGCTTTTTATAGCGGTGATGATTTAGATCAAATGCCTATGCTAGTTAATTATTATAAAAACAGCAATAATAAATATATGAATGTTGTTGATGGACTTTTAGGCAGTCTTATATTCGATGCTAAGGTTAATAATAATAGTCTTACATTAGATTTGCCTGAGGCAGAAACTCCTTTAAAAAGAAATTTTGATGAATTCGCATTAGAAGCTCCTATTATGCGTTTCCCTAAAGTTTATGCGGATATACTTGATTATAAATTTATAGATTTATCTAAAAAAATAGTAAGTAGTAATATCACTTTGGGAAAGAATTGGCATACATTAGAAATAGGTTATAATGATAGGGTAGATACTATAGTTTTCTCAGCATCTACTTACAGAGTAAGAAGTTTTTCTACTGCTTTTATGGATAATGTTGTCAATGTGGAATTAGGTTCTTATACAACTGTTAATAATATACCTTATCCTAAAGAGTTCATAATGAAAAGTAAAGTTGATAAAAGAGAACTTCGTTATAATGTTACAAATGTATCAGCAGGAGATAAAGCTAAACAAGATGCTAAAAAATTAGGCTGGTAATTATGGATTTTGATTTAGTATTAGACAATATCAGAAGTAGTATAAAAATTGATGAAAATCAAAAAGAAAAACTGATAGAGTATGCTTCTCTGGTAATAGATTATAATAAAAATGTTAATATTACAGGGGCAAAAACTGAAGAAGATTTCTTTAATGATCATATTGCTGATTGTCTTCTTGCTTTAGATATATTTGCTGATTATGATAATATAATAGATATAGGTTCAGGTTCAGGACTTCCTTCTATACCGCTTGCTATTGTTTTTAATGATAAGAAATTTACATTATGCGAATCTAAAAATAAAAAGGCTGATTTTTTAAGATTAGCTAAAGATAAATTAGAATTAAATAATATAGAAGTGAAATGTATCAATGCCTATGAGATAAAAGAAAAGTATGATACTATAACATCAAGAGCTTTTTCAGATATAGCAACACTTTTAAAAATATTTAATAAATTAAAAACAAAAAAATCAAAATTAGTTTTGTATAAAGGCAAGAGAGAAAAAATAGAAGAAGAATTAAAAGAAGCCAATATACAAAAAAATAAATATAATATAGAAATAAAGAAACTTGGATCAAAAGATAAAGAACGTCATATAGTTATAATATCAAGTTTATGATATTTATGCATTATTTTGTTGTTTCTGTTTGATTATTATCACCTTTAGTAGCTGTCTTTAAATCTACTCCTAACATAAATAAGAATATGAATCCTATTATTACTATAGGTACGATTCCCATCATATGGTATACAAGAGCATAAGGAAATGCTACAGTTTTTTCTATTCCTATAAGAGAAAGTCCAAATACAATTGCCCATTCAAAAGGTCCTATTCCTGATGGGGCAGAAGGTACAGCAAAACCAAATCCTCCTACAGCAAACATAAATAATGCTATTATAGGGCTAGCTTTAATATTAAATGCTGTCATTAAAAAGCTTATTGTAAGTATTTGTCCTATAAGATATAAAGCTGTATAGAAGAATATTAAAAATATATGCTTAGGATCATTTTTAAATCCTATTCCGTCTATAAAATTGCATGAAAACTCGATTAGTTTATCTCCGATATTTTTAGGCAGTATTCCAAAAATTTTATGAAAAACTTTATGTGCAAATTCTCTCTGCCACACTAAAAATATTAATACTAAAAAACCAACTATTGATAAAACAAATAAAGCAATAGCAGCATAAGTAACTTTTTCAGGTAAATTAGGTATAAATACTACAGATATAGTTAATATAATTCCTCCTGTTATAACATCGAAAAGTCTTTCTGTAACAACAGAGGCAATCAATGCAGATTTGCTTACATTTTCTTTCATTCCTAATATATAAGCCCTTGCTACCTCTCCAAGTTTAGCAGGAAGTATATTGTTTCCCATATATCCTATATAGGTTGCCATTACTACAGTTCTTTTTTTTATAGGCTTTTTTAAGGGAATAAAACATTCCCATCTTAAACCTCTTAATGCTATAATAATTACACTCAATACAAGAGAAATAATAAAATATGGAATATTTATATTTTTTACTATCTCTATAGATTCTTTTATATCTATTCCTCTAAAAGCAAAATATAAACAAATTATGCTTATAACAATTCCTATTATTACCTGTATAATAGTTTTATACTTTTTATTCATTATTGATTTTCCAATTAAAAAATATTCTTATCTTACGAAATTTTTCATAAGGGCAATAAAGTTATCAAAATCATCAAGCATTTTTTTAGCTATATCAAGATTAAATTTAGGTAAATATTGAACCTTATTTGCATTACTAATTTCTACTTTAGTATTATTTCTGCAATCTTCAACGATATTTTTTACTATAGTAGTTAAATCTATCACAGAATTATAAACACTTAGAACTATTTTATTTCCTTCAGTATCAATTTTATTTACCATAGTTTCTATTAAATCTTTATTTGCATTTGCTTTATTCTTTGATATTATCCAAGTTTTAAGACGCTTGAAGTTTTCAGATTCAGGGCTTAGCATAGTATCAAACTTTTGTATCATTTCTCTAGAATCATTTAAAATATAGAAAGCATCCAATCCTAAAGAATTTCTATCTTTACTTACAAATTCAGCACCCAAAAACATATCATTAAGCGGATCTTTGTAATTTATATCAAACATCTCTATAATGAATGTTTTTATATACTGTAATGGTTCTACACATGTAAATATAGGACAATCGAATTTTTCAAGCTGTTCATTTTTCTCTTCATTTACATTAGACATTTTCAATATTTCTATTCCGTTAAATATCTTATTTCTCATTCCTGCAATTTTACTGCTTTTAATTTCAGCAACTATGCTGTCCATGTCCTTTTTCAAATTATTTGTGAAATCAGTTATGTAATTTACAAATATATTTACATTAGAAGGATTGATACTGCATTTGTATGTAAAATCTTTGAGTAAGTAAACTATAATATCATGCATTACATCAGGAGTCTGAAGATATTTAATTCTTGCTAAGAAAGCTTTGATATTTTTTTCAGGTATAGCAGGCATTCCTAAATACTGCTGAAAAACCTTTAAAGCAGATAATAATTCTTTTCTTATAACTATAGGGTTTACAGCATAATCTAATTTTACCAAGTCATCAACAACCTGCATATTTGAGCTAGGTTTAAACTGAGGGTTAGAATTATAAGCACCATCTACAAATGAAGGACAAAAAGCCCTTAAAAATAGAAAGAAATCAAAATTTGATAATTGAGCAAAATCTTTAAGCAAATTGAAAGTTAAATTTATTTCTTTTCCGCTTTCTCCGCTTATGAATTTTTTAAATTTTACAAAATTATTCTTTACTTCATTAAATACAGCATTAGGGTTTTTACCGCTTTGTATTTGTGACATCATATAATCTCTATTTAATGTAGAATATAATTCTTTCATTTCATTAGTAAAAGATACTTCTATTAGATAGTATGAAAATTGTTTTCCATCTTTTACTATAAATTCTTCTTTTAATGGATTAAGCAGAGGACCTACTACTTTATACATTTCAAATATAAATTTTGCACATGTAACTGTCAATGATTTAGTTTTTAAATCCACAAAATTATATTTTTGTTTGGATATTCTGTCAGAATACTCCTCCATACGCATTTTTTCTACTAATTCAGGAGTTCTTATGTTAAATAAATTGTATTTTATATAATCGAAAAAATTCACAGTTGCAATACCCCATTCATTACTATATTTTAGTTATTTATAATATACTAAATTGACTAATATTGAAAGTTTTTTTATTTATTTTTTATTTTAAATATTATTATTTAATAGCCTCCAATGCCTTTCTAGC
>CASEHG010000368.1 GCA_949287565.1 uncultured Brachyspira sp. | reverse complement strand
TTTACATCCTGAAGGAGGATTTATTGGAGAAGGAATCTCGCCTGAAAGTATTATACGCTGCTTAGTCTTTGCAATTGAAGGCTCTGATATAGGTATTGCTGAAATCAAAGATTGAGTATAAGGGTGAAGTGATTTTGTATATAATGATTCACTATCAGTAAGTTCAACAATATTGCCCAAATACATAACACCTATTCTTTTTGATATCTGACGTACAACTGCCAAATCATGGGCTATGAATAAATAAGTAAGTCCCATATCCTGCTGCATATCATAAAGCATATTGATAATCTGAGCCTGAATGGATACATCTAATGCAGATACCGGCTCATCGCAAACTATAAACTCCGGATTAACCGCCAAAGCTCTGGCTATACCGATACGCTGTCTTTGTCCGCCTGAAAATTCATGAGGATATCTCTGTGCCTGTTCAGCATTGAGCCCTACAAGTTTAAGAAGATTTATTATTTTTTCTCTTCTCTCATCTTTTGTAGAATAAAGTTTATGCACATCTAATGCCTCGCCTATTATATCTTCTACTGTCATACGCGGATTAAGTGAAGCATAAGGGTCTTGGAAAATTATCTGCATTTTCTTAGCATAATTTCTATAATTTTCTTTATTAACTTCTTCACCATTAAAGAATATTTTTCCGCTAGTAGGTTTATACAAATGAAGCAAAGTTCTTCCTAATGTAGTTTTACCGCTTCCGGATTCTCCAACAAGCCCGAAAGTTTCTCCTTTATTTATAGTAAAACTTACTCCGTCAACAGCTTTTACAGTCTGTATATTTCTTCCGAAGAATCCGCCTTTTATCTTAAAATGTTGTTTCAAATCTTGTATTTCTATTAAAGGTGCCATAAAAACTCTCTTTATACAACGCTATTTTTTATTTCTTCTTATTAACTAAGTCAAGTATTAAAATTAATTAGGCATTTGATGAAGCCAGCAAGCTGAAAAATGCCCTTTCTCAAATTCTGTTATAGGCGGCTTATTATCAATACATACCTTCATACATTCTTCGCATCTTGTACTGAAAGGACATCCTGCCTTCATATTAAGCAAATCTATTGGTGTTCCTTCTATAGGAATGAGTCTGTCCTGTTTTATATCAATACGAGGAAGTGATTTCAAAAGCCCTAAAGTATAAGGATGTTTAGGACGTTCAAATATATCAAATACTGTTCCTCTCTCAACAATACCTCCGCCGTACATAACTATAATATCATCAGCCATATCGGCTACTATACCAAAGTCATGCGTAATAAGTATAACAGCCATATTTATTTTTTTCTGTATATCTTTTATAAGCTCAAGTATCTGTGCCTGTATAGTAACATCTAATGCAGTTGTAGGCTCATCGGCTATAAGTATTTTAGGATCTCCTGCAAGTGCCATAGCTATCATTATACGCTGACGCATACCGCCTGAAAGCTCATGTGGATATTGTTTTATTCTTCTTCTAGGTTCATTAATACCTACTAAAGTTAAAAGCTCAACTATTCTCTCTATAGCATCGGTTTTGCTTATTTTTTGATGCGTAGTCAATGCTTCCATTAACTGATTGCCTATTGTGTATACAGGATTAAGACAAGTCATAGGGTCTTGGAATATCATTGATATTGAATCGCCTCTGATTTTCTTTTTCTCATGCTCTGAAAGTTTAATTAAATCAGTGCCTTCAAAAAGTATTTCTCCATTCATAATCTTTCCAGGTTCTTCAATGAGTCCCATAATAGAGTATGCAGATACACTTTTACCGCTTCCGGATTCTCCTACTATACCCAATACTTTTGATTTATCTAATTTATATGAAATATTATTAACTGCTTTAACTTCTCCAAGAGGTGTAAAGAAAGATACGCTTAAATTTTTTACTTCTAACAAATGACCATTTTCCATATTCAATCCTTATTATTGCTAATAAAAATTGTTCGCTAACGGTGTCCGACAAGTAAACTTATCGGACGCTCACAATTTTTATAATGTTATTGCTAATAAAAATTGTTCGCTAACGGTGTCCGACAAGTAAACTTATCGGACGCTCACAATTTTTATATATTTATCTATTCTTCATTCTTGGGTCTAATGCATCCCTTAAACCATCACCCACCAAATTAAAGCAAAGTATTATAATACTTATCAAAGCAGCAGGAAAAAGCAGCTGATAAGGATAAGAATAAACTCCGCTTACAGCATTTGAAGTTAAAGAACCAAGCGAAACCATAGGAGCACTAACTCCCAATCCCAAGAAACTCAAAAATGCCTCAACGAATATAGCATTAGGTATTTGAACCATTGCTGATACTATTATTGCCCCCATTGCATTAGGTATTAAATGTTTAAAAATTATTCTGCTATGAGGAGTACCCAAAGCCCTAGCTGCAGTTACAAATTCCTGTCCTTTTAATGCTAAAATTTGTCCTCTTGTCATTCTTGCCATATTAGTCCAATAAAGCAAAGATATAACTATAAATATACTGAAAAGTCCAGGCCCTAAAAGTCCTATTCCTCTCAAAGATTCATTTTGTAAAAATAACTTATCCATAGGAGCCTTAAGAACAACTGATAATAATACAACTACTAAAAGTGTAGGTACTGCACTTATTATATCAACGATACGCATCATAATGCTGTCAGTAAGTCCTCCGAAATATCCTGATATAGAACCGTAAACTATACCTATTATTACAACTAAAGTAGCTGATACTATACCAATTAAAAGAGATATTCTAGCACCTATCATACATCTTACAAGCAAATCTCTACCCAAAGTATCTGTTCCGAATGGATGTTCCAAAGTAGGTAAACTGTTTTCAACTCCTCTATTTATTTGGGCATATCCATACTCAGAAATCATAGGTATTATAATAGAAAGAATGGCTATAATAGCTATAACTATAATAGAAACTAAAGCAACTCTATTTTTTTTGAATCTTCTATATGCATCCTGCCAATAGGTGACACTTTCTCTTTTTACTTCAGCTGAAGCTTTTTCTTCATCCGTTGCTTTTACAAATAATGATTTATCTAAACTATTTTCCATTAGTTAATTTCCGCCTTTATAAAAAATTATAAAAATTATTCCTGTATTTTTATTCTAGGGTCTATGATACCATAGGATAAGTCAACCAAGAAATTCATAGCTATCAAAAAAGCTCCGTAGAATATTGTAACTCCTAATATTGTAGGATAATCTCTTTGAGTGATGCTTTCAACGAAATATCTTCCAAGTCCCGGTATATTGAATATCTTCTCTACAACGAATGAACCTGTAAGAATACCTGCAGCAAGAGGTCCTATATATGTAACTATTGGTATGATAGCATTTCTTAAAGCATGCTTAAATATGATTATGCTTCTTGATATACCTTTTGCTCTGGCTGTTTTTATATAATCTTGGTGTATAACATCAAGCATTGAACTTCTCATAAGTCTTGCCATAAAACTTAAAGAACTAAAAGATAAAGCAAATCCCGGCATTATATATTGAGCAAAAGAATCGAATCCATAAGCAGGAAGCAGTTTTAATTTTACAGAAAATATAATAATAGAAACAGTAGCAACAACGAAACTAGGAACTGCTATACCTAAAGTAGCCGCCACCATAACAGCCCTATCTACAAACTTACCATGCCTTAATGCCGCAACTATTCCGAATAATACTCCTATAGTAGTAGAAATAAACATACTAAATATTCCAAGTCTGAAAGATACAGGGAATGCCCTTACTATTGTACCAGAAACTGATTGTCCTATTTTAGTAAGAGAAGTACCCAAATCTCCTCTAATAGCATTATTTAAATAATTACCATACTGAACTATTAATGGCTTATCAAGTCCGTATTTTCTATTTAAGTTTTCCAATGCTACTTTACTAAGCGGTTTTTCACCTACAAAAGGCCCGCCCGGTACTGTATGCATTAAAAAGAATGTTATTGTTACTATAACAAAAAGGGTTAAAAGTGAGACTAATAATCTTTTAACAACATAAGAAAACATAAACAATACCTTTAATTAATTTTTTGACAAATTTTTATTGACATCATATTATCTAATAAAAATTAACTTTTGTCAAACTTTAAATAAACCAAATTTAATGTCAAAATTAACACTAAACTGTTTATAATAAAAAATTACATATAATAGTAAAAGCATATACAGAAATAATAAAAAGAAATCTGTATATGCTTAATTATTAATATATTATAATAATTCACCGAATTTTCTAATATATACTTTCTTTAATAATGTAACTAATAGTATATAAGCAAATATACAAGGAACTAAAAATATAAAATAAGTTTTAGGCAATGATACAAAACCTAAATGATGTCCTAAATTTGTAAACGGCACTATAGACAAAATTATAATGCTTGAAAAAGTTAATAAAAATACTTGTTTTGATGGTCTGCTTTCTATAAAAGGAATTTTAGCAGTTCTTATCATATATATAACCAAAACTTGTGTGCATATAGATTCTATGAACCAGCCAGATTGGAACATAGAAGTATACATTGTTTTTATATTAGCTAAATCTGCACCATTATAATAATTTCCTAATTTATTATATAATATTCCATTAGAAACGAATAATGGACAGAAAACAAAGTACATTATTAAATAAGTACTCCAATCAAATATAGAACTTACAGGCCCCATCCAGCACATAAAATTTCCTATACTTGAAGCGTCCCATTTTCTTGGAAGTTTTAAAAATTCTTTATCAACATTATCCCAAGGTATTGAAGTGCAGCTTAAATCATATATTAAATTTAGTATGATCAAATGCACACTTTGCATTGGTATAAATGGCAATAGTATAGAAGCCATTAATACAGAAAACATATTTCCAAAATTTGATGAAGCAGTTATTTTTATATACTTTATCATATTAGCATAAGTTTTTCTTCCTTCTATTATGCCTTTTTCTAATACAGTTAAATCTTTTTCCAACAATATTATATCAGCAGCTTCTTTAGCTATATCAAAAGCACTGTCAACTGAAATAGATATATCAGCCATTTTCATAGCAAGCACATCATTAATACCATCACCCATAAATCCAACAGTATTATCATCATCTTTTAATACGGATACTATTCTTGATTTTTGATGAGGATAAAGTTTAGCGAATATATTAGCTTTTTTTGCTTTTATTTTTAATTCATCATCATTTAATTTATCAATTTCATTTCCAAGCAAAATGCCGTTTATATTTATTCCTAATTTATTGCATACATTAATAGTTGTCTTTTCATTATCTCCAGTAAGTATTTTTACATCAACACCGTATTCATTTAATTTTTTTATAGCCTCGTAAGATGATTCTTTTGGAGGATCCAAGAATGCTAAATATCCCACTAATACCATTTCATTTTCTAATCTTTTAATTTCTTCCAAATCATTTAATTGATTTTCATCATTTATTTCTATATCTTTTACAGCTAATGCTATTACTCTCATTCCTTTATCATTTAAAGAGTTAATTTTTTTATTTAATTCTTGTTTTTGTAATTCTGTTATTTTTGATATTTTTTCATTATCATAAACATAAGAGCAAATTGAAATCATTTCTTCAAAAGCTCCTTTAGTTATCATTTTTATATTATTATTTTCTTTTAATAATATGCTTAATCTTCTTCTTATAAAATCAAAAGGAATTTCATTTATTTTAATATAATTTTCTAATTGTTTATTATTAAAGTTTTTTTCATTATGCTCTATATATTCAATAATAGCATTGTCCAAAACATTTCTATAACCATTTTGAAAATAGCTATTTAAATAAGCTAAATCTAAAATATTTTTATTTTCATTTCCATTAACATCAAAATAATGCTTCAATGAAATTTTATCCATAGTTAAAGTTCCAGTTTTATCAGTGCATAATATATTCATAGCACCGAAACTTTGTATGGAATTAAGATTTTTTATTATAGTTTTTTGTTTTGACATAGATACTGCCCCTTTTGCCAAGCATGCACTTACAATCATAGGGAGCATTTCTGGTGTCAAACCTACTGCAATTGATATAGCAAATAATAATGCTTCTATCCAATTTCCTTTTGTAAATCCATTAATAAAAAATACAACAGGAGTCATTATAGACATAAATCTTATTAATAGCCAAGATACGGAATTTATTCCTTTAGTGAAGCTTGTATGTATTTCATTTATATTTGAAAGTTCATTTGCTATATCGCCTAAAAAAGCATCTTTTCCAATATTGATTACTATGCCTTTGGCATCTCCGCTTATTACATTAGCACCCATAAAAACGATATTTGAATAATCTGTTACTGATTCTAATTCCTCATTACACATAACATTATTTTTTTCTAAAGGCTCGCTTTCTCCTGTTAATACTGATTGAGAAACTGTCAAATTATTTGATTCTATTATTCTTATATCAGCAGGTATTATATTACTAGCATTAATAAAAACTATATCGCCTACTGTTAGATTTTCACTGTTTATTTCTTTTTTGATATTTTCTCTCAAAACTATGCTTGAAGATTTTATCATATTGAGAAGTTTTTCTGATGCATTATCTGATTTATATTCCTGAATGAATCTTATTAATCCTGATACTGTTATCATTGTAGAAATGATTATTACTGTCAAAAAAGAAATTTCTTCATTCTTGAAAAAAGGTATTAATATATCTGTGAGAATGGAAATAACAGCCAAGGCAAATAATATTAAAGTGAATGGATTTATAAAGCCTTCAGCTATTCTTTTAAAAATAGTTTTTTTATTTTTATGGGGTATTTTATTTAATCCGTATTCTTTTAATCTTTTATCTGCTTCTTT
>CASEHG010000367.1 GCA_949287565.1 uncultured Brachyspira sp. | reverse complement strand
TAATACTTTTATTATACCAAGAAGTATCACATGTATCCCAATTTATATTATTCCATTTACTCTTCCAAGTACCCCAACCCCAGCTATGAAAAGCGTATGTAAATATAACATCATATTTATGATTTTTAGTAGCATGTTTATGTGAGAAGGCTGTTATAGCCATAACATCTTTATCATCTTTATAATAATTCAAAGCATTATTCATAAACTCAAGAAAATATTTATTAGTTTCTATATCATCTTCCAATCCTATAAAATATTCATGATTTTTAAATATTGTATTTACAGCATTAACAGTAGAATATTTTATACCTAAATTTTTTTCAGCTTCATATATGTATACATTTTTAAAACCATCTTTTACAGTTTTAAGATACTTCCTAAGTTCAGAAACAGACTTTTCATCTTCTTCTTTGCTTGGAGCATCCGAGAATATATATAAATCAGTATCAATTGCTAAAGTATTTTTCTTTAATGCTTCAATTACTCTTTTTGTATGTTCTATTCTATTATATACAACTAATCCTACAGGTGCTAAATTCATAAGAACTCCTTTAATTTTATATATGACTTTTTGATAAATAAATTGATTTTAGAACTGATATATTTATTAAATAAGATACATATTAAAAAGAGTTATTATTTTTGTATTTTGAAAATACATATCAAAATATATTATTTCATTTTTAATTATCAAATAATATATTGAATTAATAAGATATATTTTTATTATTAGACTAGCTAGAAAAAAATCTTGCAACGCCAATAGAGGCTTTGTATTATAAAAAATAGAATATATTTTACAGTATATTAATGAGTTTTGAGTTTTGAGTTTTGAGTTTTGAGTTTTGAGTTTTGAGTTTTGAGTTTTGAGTTTTGAGTTTTGAGTTTCTGTTCCATAGTTAAAATATTATATTTTATTTATAACAATTTGTCAATAAATAACTATACTGCAGATTGTTTAAGAGCCATAGATATTGCACACTTTTAGTTTAAAAAAAGAAGGTATTCCTTATAAATTAAATTACTAGAAATAAACCCAAAGGAATACCTATGAAACAGTATAATGCACAACAGAAAAAAAAGATAGTATTAATTATTAATAAAGTAAAAAATAAAAAAGCACAGGCTTTAAAATTTAATATTAGTATTAGAACTTATTATTATTGGAAGAAGAAATTAGAAGAAAAAGGCATAATAGAAAATAAGAGCAGAAAACCTAAAAATAGTCCTAATAAAGTTAAAAATAAAAAGATTATTAACAAAGTAATAGAAATATGTAAGAAATATAAATATGGTAAAGTAAAAATAAAGAAATTATTAGAAAAAGAAAATATTAAAATAGGTACTACAGCTATTGAAACAATCTTAAAAGAACATCATTTGTATAATAAGAAAAAGAAGAAAATTAGAAAAAAACATAGAGGAAAGCATGCTGTTTATATCAAAGAAGCAGGCGAAAAGGTTCAAATAGATACAAAGTATGCTTTTTTTGGTGAAATACGCTATTATCAGCTAACAGCTGTTGATTTAGCTTGCCAAGGCACACTTCGTGCAAGAATAAGTTTTAGATATTTGTATAATGAAAAAACTCCAGATAGCACTATTGATTTTATGGAACGTTTGATAGAATATTTTCCTTTTAGAGTTCATTGCATTCAAACAGACAATGGCACTGAGTTTACTTATCGTAAGCATTTATTTGAAACAGAACATCCGTTAGACAAGTTTTGTAATAATAAACATATTAAAAGAGTTTATAGCCCAGTCGCTAGTCCTTGGTATTGCCGCAGGCACGCAGAGCGATGGTGTTGTAGAAAGTACACATAACCGAGACCAAAAAGAATTCTATGATTATTGTACACAAGAATTAACTTTAGAAAAAGCTAATCAAAAATTAAAAAGATATAATAATTTTTGGAATCATAAACGAATACATTCAGCTTTAAATTATGATACACCTATGTTATACTTTAAAAAACTAAGGAATACTTAATGCAATATGTCTGGCTCCTGTGCAATAATTAATTAAAAAAATAAAAATAAACTAGTAATTAATATAAAATAATATAAAATATTACCAAGTATAATTTGTTAATGGAATGTTATATGATAATAGATTTAAAAAAATATTCTTTAATAGATTGGCAGCAAATAAAAAATAATATTGACAGCATAAAAGATATGCGATTGGATATTATTATTATCAATGAAGATGGTATATTGAGTGTTATACCTTATGAAAAAATAGAAGATGTACTATTTACCTTAGAGGGTTCAGAATATATTAAGAAATCTTCAATCTATGTAGATAAATCATTAATTTCAATAATTGGTAAGCAAGTAACTATAGATTTGAATAAACAGCATGCTGATATACATGATATTAATATTTTTTATTCACTCTATAAAAACTGCAGATTTGAATTGGATAAAGAATATTATGACAATCATTTTAAAGAATTAATATCTATAAGAAATATAGAAAGGATAGATTATTTAAAAGAATTATTTAATAAATTAAAATTATTTACAACACAAAACAAAATAGATTTAGAATTGGCAAAGTTAATAGGAAATATATTAACAGATATAGGTATTATAGAAAGATTAAATTTAATATATCATTTGAATTATATAAAGCAGAATAATATATCCGATTTAAAAAACTATCAAAATGTTAAAAAAGATGATCTTCTTTTTGCAGATATTATAGGTACTATAGTTAATTTGCTAGAGAAAGAATATACAGATATTACTATATTTAATAATATTTCATCATTTAAAGATGATAATGTAATATGTCATAGTAATAGAGTATTTGTTATGATGGTAGAGTTTTTATATTATTATAATGAAGAAATATCTAGAGGAG
>CASEHG010000366.1 GCA_949287565.1 uncultured Brachyspira sp. | reverse complement strand
ATATAATACCAAAAACATCATTGAAAAAATGATTATTAGTTTTTATAGTGATAATATTTCTTGTAGATTCATCTTTTATATTATAACTTTTAATATTTATAGAATCTTTATTGAAATCAAATGCAATTAAATTATTCTTATAAAAATATAGCTTTCCATGAACTTCATTATTTTCATCTAAACTAAATAAATTAATATTAATACTATTATAGCTTTCTAAATATCTATACTCATTATTATCGCTATCATCTATATTGTAGAATCTTAATTGATTATAAATAAAATCTTCATCATTAAAATTCGTATTATCACAAGCCAAAACAAATCTTTTATTATCTATAAAAGCAAAAGGTCTGTCCCAATTATAACCGCTTATATATTCATTAACAACATCCACTTGACATTTCTCATATCCTTTCAAAAACTCATCAATTTTAAAACAGCTTATACAGTCCACAGGATTCCATACCCAGCCATTAGAAAGGAAATACTTATAATCTTTTGATACCAATAAATTACTGTGAAAATAATCTATACCAAACTCTTTCTCATCTCGGTTAATATCTGTTATCATCTCTTTAGTTTTTAAATTCATTATATTAAGAGTATTCCATTTAGTTTGAGTGATAAGATGTATTTCATTATTAATAATACAAAATTCATTAGAATAGCTTGATACTTCAGAATGATAATCTTCTCTTTTTAAATAAATTACTTCTAATGTTTCTATATTTACAACAGCAGAATTTAAGCCTTTCTCTTCAGTTATACATATATAAGGATACATTAATTTTAAAACTGTAACTTCTTCTTTGGAATTTATATTTTCTATTTTTATTAAATCTTTATACGAATTATATTTTTTATTATACTTTATTAATTTAGAATCATCAGTAAATAAAAAATATTCTTCCAAGTTTTTATCATTTAAAACAGCATTCTCTATCATACCGTTTATCATAAAATAAAAATGAAAAATATCAATAATTAATTTACTCAGCCCGCCCACCCGCCCCATTTTTTTATTAGATAAGCATTTTATTTGTATGCTTCTATATGTATAGTAGGTTCTATACTCAACTTTTCTCTTATAGCATTTTCAAATAATGTAGCCTTTGAATGAGCATCAAAAACAGTCATATCTTTAGGGAAACGCATATGGAAAGTTATTTCGCTATGATCTCCATAAGTATGTATATGAAAATGATGAAGATTTAAATCGGTATTATCTATATTCATTTCTTCAGCTATTTTCTTAATGCTCTCTATAGTTTCTTTAGAAGGGTATTCTCCTATCAAAGGTTTTACACTGGATTTAATAACATCGAAAGCAGCATAAAATATTACAAGTGAAACTAATATACTTAATACACTGTCTAACCACCAAAAACTTTTACCAAATAAAATACCAACTAATATAATTATAGAAGTAACACTGTCGCTTCTATGATGCCAAGCATCAGCATAGAGTGATTTTGAACCGGATTTTCTATATCCCCAAAAAGAATACTGTGCTAATAATTCCTTTACAAGTATTGAAACCACCATAGCTATAATAGCCATCATTGTAAATGAAGCTGATTTTTTATTCATAATGTTTTCAATAGCTTCAGAGAAAAAACTATATCCTATAAATACAAGCATTATCCCCACTATAAAACTTGTTATAAGTTCTATTCTTCCATGTCCGAAAGGATGCTCTTCATCTGGAGGTCTTTTTGAAAATATTCCTCCTATTATAACAATTATGCTGCTTATACAATCGCTCAATGAATGCCAAGCATCTGCCATAATTGAAAGCGAGCCTGTAAGCAAGCCCACAGCATATTTGAAAGCAAATAATAATATATTGACAATTACAGATACTATACCCTCTATTATCATATATTTAGATTTCTTTTCATTACTCATACTCATTTTATAACCCCCAATTTAATTTATTAATTTTTTAAAGATAAGAAATTTAATATAAAATGTCAATTATTCAAATATAAATTGTTGTTTACAGATTAGAATGTTTTAACTTTAATTAAAATAATATAACTAATATAAGAATCATCAAAATCAAATTAATGTCTTGATAAAAGTGAAATTTTTTGTTAATATTTTATAGATTATCAAGTTTAAGCAAATAAAATATTTACAATAAAAAAGGAGAATAAAATATGTCAAATATAGCATTTCTATTTCCAGGTCAAGGTTCTCAATGTGCCGGTATGGGAAAATCTTTGTATGATAATGTTGCTGAATCTAAAGCAATATTCGATAAGGCAGCTAATATTCTAGATGATGTTGATATCAAAGCATTATGTTTTGAAGGAAGCGAAGACGATCTTAAAAAAACAGAAAATACTCAGCCTGCTTTAGTTACAGTAGGTATGGCTGTTTATGAGGCTTTAAAAACTAAAGGTGTTAAAGGAAATTTATTTGCAGGTCATAGTTTGGGTGAGATTACTGCACTTTCAGCTGCAGGATATATATCATTTGAAGATGCTGTAAAAATTGCTAGAACTAGAGGTTTATTAATGGCTAAGGCTGGTGCTGATGCCCCTTATGGTATGGCTGCAGTTATGGGATTAGATTATGATGCAGTTTCTAAATGTATGCCTGAAAATAAAGAAGTTGTTGCTGCTAATTACAATTTAAAAGATCAAATAGTTATATCAGGATTACTTAGTGCAATAGAAGCAGTTACTCCTAAACTTCAAGAAGCCGGTGCTAAAAGAGTACTTCCTTTAAAAGTATCCGGAGCTTTCCATTCTCCATTTATGAAACCTGCTGCTGACAGCTTGAAAGAATTCTTAGAAAAAATCGAATTACATAACAATGATAATAAAGTATTATCAAATGTTACAGCTGAAGTTCATGATTTTAATTCTATCAAAGAAAATTTATATAAACAAATGTTCTCAACTGTAAGATGGTATGATAGCATGCTTAATATGCAAAAACAAGGCATTACAAAAATATTTGAATGCGGACCTGGAAAAGTTTTAGTTGGAATGACTAAAAAAATCACTCCTGACATAACAGCATTACCTGTATTTGATATTGATTCTTTAAATGCTGCTATTCAATAATATAATTAATTAAAAAATAAAAAGACAAGATTTATTTTATTAAATATTTCTTGTCTTTTATATTGCGAAAAATCATGCAATAAAAAAGGACATATAAAATTAATTATATGTCCTAATATTTTATATAGTTAATAAATTATAGCTTACCAACTAAATCAATTCCTGGTTTTAAAGTCTTAGCACCTGGTTTCCATTTAGCAGGACAAACTTCGCCGCCATGTTCAGCTACATATTGAGCAGCTTGTACTTTACGAACTAATTCATTAGCATCTCTACCGATTCCCATATCATGTACTTCATAAGCTTTAATTAAACCTTCTGGGCTTACGATAAAGCTGCCGCGTAAATCTTGTCCAACTTCTTCTACAAATACTTCAAAGAATCTTCCTAATACTCCCGTTGGATCTCCAAGCATAGTATATTTAAGATTAGCTATAGTTTTTGTAGCATCAGCCCAAGCTTTGTGTACGAAATGTGTATCAGCAGATACAGAATATACTTCACAGTTAATTTTCTTTAATTCTTCATAAACTGAACCTAAATCTTCTAATTCTGTAGGACATACAAATGTAAAGTCTGCTGGATAGAAGAAAAATACACTCCATTTTCCTAAAACATCTTTAGTTTCAACTGTTTTGAATTCGCCATTTTGATAAGCTTCAACCTTGAAATCTATTAGTTTTTTATTGATTAAACTCATATTATAACTCCTTTTATTTATTGTTTGTATACTCTAACAATACACTAAATAATAGCTTTTGTCAAGTAAAAAAATATCTATATTAGTAAAAATTACTAAAAAATATAATTTTGTTCGCTTAATATATAAAAATAGGCTGCATATAAAAATATACAGCCTAAAAAAATTTATTTACAATAATAATTTACTGTTTCACACTTCCTGAAGCATTATTATTTTTGCTCATTGAATCCATACCGGATATACTATAACGCATTTCAGTATCAGCCATAACATTCTTCATATTATAATAATCTAATACTCCGATATTTCCTTTTTTAAGAGCCTCAGCAATGGCAAGCGGTAATTGAGATTCAGCTTCAACAACTTTAGCTTTCATCTCTTCAACTTGAGCACGCATTTCCTGTTCTCTAGCTATAGCCATAACTCTTCTCTCTTCAGCTTTAGCCTGAGCAATTTTTTTATCAGCTTCAGCTTGGTCAATCTGTAAGAAAGCACCAATATTGCTTCCAACATCAACATCAGCTATATCAATAGAAAGTATCTCAAAAGCAGTACCAGAGTCTAAACCTTTGGCAAGAACCACTTGAGAGATTCTATCAGGATTTTCCAAAACTTCTTTATGAGAAGCAGAACTACCTATAGTAGTAACAATACCCTCACCTACTCTGGCAATTATTGTTTCTTCTCCAGCACCTCCAACAAGTCTGTTAATATTAGTTCTAACAGTAACCCTAGCAGTGGCTTTAACTTGTATACCGTCTTTAGCAACGGCAGCAATTAAAGGAGTAGCTATAACTCTAGGTGAAACAGAAGTTCTTATAGCATCAACTAAATCTCTTCCTGCCAAATCTATAGCAGCAGCTCTTTCAAAATTCAAATCCAAAGAAGCCTTATCAGCAGCAATCAAAGCATCAGCAACTGCAGTAGGATTTCCTCCAGCCAAATAATGTGCTTCAAGCTCATTACTTCCTATTTTTAAACCTGCTTTCCATAACTTTATCTGATTTAATACTATGAGAGAAGGATTAACTCTTCTCAAACGCATAGTAATCAATGTTATCATATTTATTCTTACACCAGAAAATAAAGCTGTAACCCATAAACCTATTGGGAAGAAACGTAAGAAAATAATTATGAATATTAATATTATAACAATACCAATAAACATTGGAATAACAGGTATATAACCATAATCAAACATAAAAACCTCCAAAAAATAAATTAATTATGTACATAAGTTCCTATAGACTCGCCTAAAATAGCCTTTGTAATATTTCCATTTGTATGCATATTAAATACTCTTATAGGCATATTATTATCATTAGCCATAGCAAAAGCTGTCATATCCATAACTCTCAAATTCTGATTAATAGCTTCTTTAAAAGTTACTTCATTATACATTTTTGCATCTTGATTCTTTTTAGGATCTTTATCATAAACCCCATCAACATTAGTGCCTTTTAATACTATAGAAGCACCAATCTCTAAAGCTCTAAGTATTGCTGTACTATCAGTTGTAAAATAAGGATTAGAAGTACCTCCGGCTATTATCAAAACATTTCCTCTTTCTAATATACGAATTGCTTTATCCCTTTCAAAACCTTCTATCATACCTTCAATATTAAAAGCAGAAAGTATTTGAGTAGGAGTTCCGGCTGCCATAAATCTATCTTTCAAAGCTATAGCATTCATAATAGTGGCAAGCATACCCATAGAATCTGCAGTAGCTCTAACCATACCTGTTTTATCAGATAACTGCATACCTCTGAAAATATTTCCTCCGCCTACAACAACAGCTATTTCTGTATCACTTCCAGCCTCTTTCATCTCTAATGCTATTCTATCAACAACATTATTATCTATACCATATTCTTTTTGACCAAGTAAAGCCTCACCTGATATTTTGAGCAATACTCTTTTTTTCATTATTGACCTCTTTATAAAGTTAATTTTTTGAATTATACTATTTTTTTCATATATAATCAAGATTTTATATTCATATCATTAAATAAAATATTTTCATATATTAAAAATCTAAAAATTTTTTTAAAGCATTATTAGTAAGTCTGTAAACTCTGGCATCTTTAACCATTTCAGCTCCGGTTGATAAATAAAAATCTATACTTGATTTATTCCAATCCAAACATTGCCATTCAAGTCTTCCGCAATTCCTGCTAAGAGCTATTTTGGCAACTTCTTCAAATAGTTTCTTACCGTATCCAAAGCCTCTGTATTTCTCATTGACATATAAATCATCTAAATAAAGCCCATGCCTTCCCACAAAAGTAGAAAAAGTTTCAAAAAATACAGCATGCCCCACTGGAACATCATCTTCAAAAGCAATAACAACCTCTGCCTTTTTCTTATCAAAAATATTTTCTTTTAAACTTTCCTCTGTAAGATTGAGTTCATGCTCCAAACTTTCATAAACAGCAAGCTCTTTTATGAATCTCATTATAGTTGGTATATCTTCAACAGTTGCAAATCTAATACTAAATTTTTTATCACTCATATATACAAACCTTCAAATTTTATAATAATTATTTAACAAATCATTCTTCAGCAAATCTTTTTAAAACTTCATGGCTTAATCTGTAAGAATTCCAATCAGACATTTCAATTGCATTGAGTGATAAATAAAAATCTATACTAGACTTATTCCAATTCAAACACTGCCAATCCAATCTCTCGCATCCTCTTTCAACAGCAATCTTTGCCACCTCTTTTAAAAGTTTCTTTCCATATCCTAATCCTCTATAATCAGGATTAATATATAAATCTTCTAAATATACACCTGCCTTTCCCAAAAATGTAGAAAAATTATGAAAGAATAATGCATATCCTATTTCTATATTATTCTCTGAAGCTATTAAAACCTCGCATTTCTTCTTTTCAAATATCCACTCTTTAAGTATCTCTTCAGTTGCAGTAACCTCATGCTCTAATTTTTCATAACTGGCAAGCTCTTTTATAAATTTAAGTATTAAAGCACAATCTTCTACAGAGGCAAATCTAATATCAAATTTCTTATCACTCATTTACAAACCTTTTATATTATTTTAAATTATTAGGATTCAAACATTTAAGACTATCAATAACAAATAATCCGTCTTTTCTTATCAATTTATCATCAAAATAAATTTCTCCGCCGCCGTATTTTTTAGTCTGTATACATACTAAATCCCAATGTATTTTAGAGCTGTTTCCATTACTAGCATCATCATAGCAAGCACCGGGAGTAAAATGGAAACTTCCCATGATTTTTTCATCGAATAATATATCTTTCATAGGTTCTGTAATATATGGATTAACTCCTATAGCAAACTCTCCTATATATCTAGCACCTGCATCGCTATCCAATATTTTATTTATTCTGTTTGTATCATTACAAGTTGCGTCTATTATTTTTCCGTTTTTGAACTCGAATTTAATATTCTCATAAGTAAATCCGTCGCTGTATAAAGAAGGTGTATTATAAGATAAAATACCATTAACAGAATTTTTCACAGGAGCAGTATATACTTCTCCATCAGGTATATTAAGTTCACCAGCACATTTTATAGCAGGTATATCTTTAATAGAGAAAGTTAAATCAGTATCCTTTCCAACTATTCTCACTTTATCAGTTTTATTCATAAGTTTTACTAAATTATCCATAGCCTTAGACATTTTAGAATAATCCAAATTACAAACTTTAAAATAAAAATCTTCAAATTCATCTGTACTCATAGAAGCCTGCTGTGCCATAGCTGGTGTAGGATAATTCATAACAACCCATTTAGTATTTTTTACTCTCTCTTTCATATGTACAGGATCAAGATAAAACTTTTCATATATAGCATGATTCTCCATTTTTACAGAAGAACTTTCTGAACTATTTAATCCGCCCCATATACCAACATAAGCATCCATTTCTTTCATAAGCATTAAATCGGATTTAGCCCAAATTTTCATCTGCTCTTCATTACATTGCTTCAATAATTCTCTAAGTATATGAGGGTCATGATTCCAAACGAAAGGACTTGCCCCTAATTTATAAACTTCTTTAATAATGGCATTTACTAAATTTCTTTCCTCTCCCTCGCCATAGCATTTTATAAGTATTTTTTCACCTTTTTTTAATTTGCATGAATAAGTAACTATATTTTTAGCTAATTTTTCTATTCTAGAATCTTTCATAAAACGTTTCCTTAATAATTTTAATTCATTTAGTTATTATTGATTAATTTTACATAATAAAAAATAATAATCAATATATAAATAATAAAACACTATAGAAAAAATATTATTTAGATGTATAATTTATAAAAAATAAATTTGGATTGTAAAATGAAAAATACTATATTTTCTATTATATTTATAATTATATTTAGTTCTTTATTGTATGGTCAAAATAATGCAAAAGATGTTGAAGGCTTTTGGTCTATGCCTGAAAAACCTAAAGGCAGAATGAAAATAGCAAAAATAATAGTTATTAACAATAAAGTATATGCTTATGGTATAGCATTGCATGATGATGTAAAAAGCACATTGGATATACATAACCCAGATAAATCATTGAGAGATAAAGATTTAAAAGGATTAATATTTATATATGATATAGAGTTCAAAGACGGAGAGTGGCAAACAGGAAGGATATATCATACAGATCAGGGAAGCACATACTATGCTAGAATAAGTTTATCAGATGACAAAAATACATTATTTCTTAAAGCATCTCTTGATAAAGCAGGAGTATTAGGAGCTACTGTAGAATGGAAAAGACTCTCGAAAGAAGAATCTAATAAATATTCAGATATTCCTGTAAATAAATTAAGAACTATAGAAGGTAAAGGAATATAAATATTAATTAGTTTCTTCTATAATTTCAGCCTTACTAAAATTATATATACCGAATATATCATAAATAACATT
>CASEHG010000365.1 GCA_949287565.1 uncultured Brachyspira sp. | reverse complement strand
TATAACCGCACCTCTTTCGCATATTATAACTGTACAGCCTGTTGCTGCTTCCTTGTTTTCAGCATTGCCTATTTTTATATTTTCTATATCTGTTATTTTTATCTCTTTCATAATCTTATCCTAATTTATTTATTTGTTTGCCTATTATATTTATAAAACAAAATAAAAAGAAATGCAAACTATTTTTTATAATACGCATATTAGAAAATAAGTGTATTGTTGCTTCGCATAGCAAATAAGATTACAAATAAATTTGTTTTATATTTTTATATATACTGAAAATTTTAGAGTTTGTCATTTTTTTATTCAACTTTTTCCCGCCGCACACGCTCTGCGGACTTCGTCAAATATAGCCTTTCGCAAAGCGTATCTGAGCTTACCAAGAATATAAGTTATCACTGTAGACAGCAACAAACAAAGTGTGTTTACACTGATGCACACTTCGCGTGTAAAGTCTAACAAATAATAAAATTTAATTATTCTTTTTCACCACTACAATAGGACTTTCCTTTATTCTCATAATCTCTCTAATATCTATATTATTTTCTAAAAGTTCCCTCATAGCTTTCATATAAGGGTGAATATGATAAAAATATTTTTTGTATCCTTCACATAAATAATTTTTTCCTTCTTCACCGTCATAAAATTTATCGAATCTGTTTTTAGGACATTCACCCCGGCAGGCAAATAAAGCATTACATCTTAAACAGTTTTTAGGTAAATTCGATTTTTTAAGTCCGAAAGATTTTTGTTTATCTGAATCAATTATACTTATAGGATTATCGTTTATTATATTTCCTATTTTGTAATCAGGATAAACATAATGATCGCAGCTGTAAATATCTCCGTTATGCTCAACTACAGTACAGCCGCTGCATTCTTTTCCAAATAAACATATAGTACTATCTAAACCAAGCCAAGAAGTTAAAGCCCATTCAAAGTTCATAACAAATATTTCTCCAACATCTTTTTTAACCCATTCATCAAAAATAGATATTAAAAAATCTCCATAACATTCAGGCTCTACAGAATAATTAGTAACTTTTTCATTAGAATTGCTGTTAGGTATAGAATGAGTTAGAGAAAGTTTTTTAGCTTCTTCATCTGGAAGTCTTTCTACTATAGGAGAAAATTGTATGTATTTAATTTTATTTTCTTTGAAGAAGTTATATATTTCTAAAGGATATTGAGAAGAGTATCTGCTAACAGAAGCTAAAACATTGAAATCTATATTATAATCCTGAAGCAATTTCAAAGAATTAAAAACTATGTCAAAAGTACCATTTCCAAAAATATCTTTTCTGTATTTATTATGAATATCTTTATTACCGTCTAAACTTAAACCTACAAGGAAATTATTTTCTTTTAAGAACTTGCACCAATCATCATCTATTAAAAGTCCGTTAGTTTGTAATGAATTAGTAATATTTTTACCATTAGCATATCTTTTCTGAAGTTTTACAACATCTTTATAAAAATCCAAAGAAGCAAGAGTAGGTTCCCCACCCTGCCACACAAAACTTATTTCCGGTATGTCCTGAGTTTCTATATATTTTTTTATATAATTTTCCAACACTTCATAAGACATTTTATATTTTTCTGTATTTTGAAATAATGATTTTTTCTCTAAATAAAAACAATATTCGCATTTTATATTACATATAGGTCCGAAAGGCTTAGCCATTAAATGATAACCTTTATTCATATAATTCTCCTTTATAAATAAAAAAATAAAATCCGCACACGATTTAACAGCATGCGGTTTTTAGTGAAAATAAAAATGAAAAAAATTTTAAGATATCAAATTTTAAGTATGTATTTAAGAGGGAATAATTAATCCCCCCTTAAAACAAAAATTAGAGTATTAATTATTTAAGTAAATCATCTCCTAAATTTATATGAACTTCTTCTACATTTCCATTGAATGCATAATTATCTTTATAGTATAAACTCACTTTAGAACCTACATCTTCCCCAATACTGAAATAATCATAAGAAATCATTATAGGCAAAGTATTTATATCTAGAGAAGCAACAACATTTCCGTCTATAATCATATCAATGACTCCGCTGTTTACATCATCTTTTTTATAGTCCATAACTATATTATGATTTCCAGATTCAAGTTTTGAAGTAGATATAACTTTTTGTCTTTCTCCTAAATAATTGTATTCATATACTAAATTACCATCATCATTTACATATAATACATAACCGCCGTCTAAACCGCCATTAGCATATATAACACCAGAAGCTTTATTAGGACTTCTACATCAACATTTATTTTATGAGAAACTGATCCTGTATGTGCTGCTGATAATGAAAAGAAATATCCATCTTCTTTTTTGTATGTATAGTTTGTAGCTCTAAGTTTTGATGAAGGAGGTCTGTACCAAACTGAACCTACACCAGCATATCCTATACCTTTAGGAACAAAGCTAAAGAATCTATATAATCTCATATATTCTTCTGCATCTTTTGAAACTGCTTTACCAGTCTGCATAGAAGTAAGTACATCTTTTGCTAATTGTCCGTAACGCTCTATTAATATTTTACTGTCTACCCTATGAGCAAAATCAATTAATAAATTTTGTGCTCCGTTAAAATCTCTTTTTACAGTTTCTTCATATTTTGAAGCCATTTCTTTTACTTTATCAGGCATAGAAGAAGCTAGATTTTTCATTTGAGTAGGATCATTATTTATATCATAAAGCTCCCATTCCTGAGTCTTAGGATTAGTTACTATAATATATCCGCTTCCGTCTGCATAAGTTCTGTCAAGCATCATCATTAAAGCTATTTCTTTTCTAGGATTAGTCATAGGAGCAGAACTTTCAAAACTCTCTTTAAAAGATATACCCTGCATCTTTTCCTGTTTAACACCATTAACTTCTGTTAAAGGTTCAAAACCTAATACATCAAGCATAGTAGGTGAAATATCAAATACAGCTATCATCTCTTTTGATATTCTGCCTTTATCAGCTATTCCATTAGCCCAAGAAGCTATACAGAAAGTTTTAACTCCGCCGTAATGTGCTTTAGTTTTGAAATATCTTAATGGTGTATTTGAAACATTAGCCCAGCCGCTGTTATATTCTGTTCCATATACAGCACTTCCGAATTCATCTATCAAATCGTATTGAGTATCTATATCATGAACATATAAATTTTCATTAGCATGATTCATTATACTTCCGTTTCTTCCGCCATTATAATTAGCTCCATTATCTGAAACAATTATAAATATAGTATTATCATAAACTCCGCGTTTTTTCATTTCTGAAATTAAGCG
>CASEHG010000364.1 GCA_949287565.1 uncultured Brachyspira sp. | reverse complement strand
TTTTATAAAATATATACTTTTTAATATTTATAGGAACTATATATTACTTCACATTAATGACTTATTGAAAATAAAAAGTATATTTTAAATGCATGAAAAATAATTAAAGATATTCACATTATAAAATGATACATGTGAATCATAAAGGGAGATAATATGAAAATAAACAATACAATATACAATATGAAAAAATCAAGAAGTATATATAGCAATAGAAGTGCTGTAATACAAAATGATGAAGAGATAGTACTTCTGCTTGGAAATGAAATGAGAAAAGAAAATACTGTAGATGTTGATACAGCTGTATATTTATCTCTGCCTAGCTTTCTAAGACTATATGATACACTTAAAGAAAAAGTTGATAAATTTAGAGAAGGAGGAAATTTAATATAAAATAAATCAATAAAAAGGAGTAATTTATGGAAAAAAATATTATAAAAAACAGTATAAAAGAATACTATATAAATAATGATAAAAATATAATACTGATAATAGAAAAAGATATTAATGCTAGCGTATATAATGAACTTTATAATGTATTGAACAGGCTTTTGGAAAATCATGCCAAAAATATCATTATACATTTCAGAAACAACACTAAATATATAATATCAAATGCAATATATTTAATGCTTGAAGTTCAAAATGTATTGGAATTCAGAGGAGGCAATTTGATATTAACTGGCTTAAATGAATATTCAAAATGGTCTTTAAAATCTCTAGAGGCTCATAAAAAAGTAAAAATACATGATGATATACAGAATGCTATAAAAGAAATAAAAGCATCATAAAATCATAATATAATAAAAAAATAAGCAGGGACTTTAATATCCTTGCTTATTTATAAATTAATATAACTAATATATTAAATAAAATTATTTTCTATTTGTTAATATAGCATTTACAAAATCAACATAGCTTATATTCTGCAAATTATAAACATGTAAAAAGCCATTAGTAGCCATTATACTTGAAGCTATAGCAGATCTGTTTCCGCTTCTACAATACACTATATATTCTTTATTTTTATCCAAAAGATCTATTTTACTTTTAAAATCCGTATTAAGAACATCAATATTAATAGAATTAGGGGCGCTTCCTCCCATATATTCCTCTGGTGTTCTAACATCTAATAAAACTAAATTAGTTGATTTACTCATTAAATCCAATGCTTTTTTTAAATTGATATTATCATATGGTTTTTTGGAGCAGGAAAATATAAATAATAATGATACTGAAATAATAAAATATAATAAAATTTTTTTCATAACAATAGTTCCTTTAAAATTATGCAAATATTATGTTAATAACAATAATATTATATTTAAACATTTTGTCAAACAATTTTATATATAAAGTAATTATTTTTTATTTTTTTCATTATTATACTGTTTATATAATATAGTATAATTTCTTTTGCGGATAATGTAATGATAAAAAAAATCTATTGTTTATTAGTTTTAATTATGTTATTATTATCTTGTGCTGATAAAAAAGAAGCAGATAATAAAAATTCTATAAAAGTTATGGAAGATGATGAATATATAAAAAATGTTATAAAGGATTCTTCCAAATAATTGGAAAAAAACACCATGTTTATAAATCAAAATATTAAAGCATACTTATGCACATTTTTCAGTATATTAATGTGGGGTATCACTTTTATTTCAACAAAAATATTATTAAGAGACTTCTCACCTATAGAGATACTTTTCAGCAGATTCTTATTGGGATTTGCTTTATTATTTATAATATATCCTAAAAATAATAAAATATATTCGAAGAAAGAAGAAATATTATTTGCTGTTACAGGATTAAGCGGAATAACACTTTACTATCTATTTGAAAATATAGCATTGAATTATTCTTTGGCATCAAATGTTGGTATTTTAGTTGCTATAGGCCCATTATTTACTGGAATATTTGCTTCAATATTTTTAAAAGAAAAATTAAAAATTAATTTCTTTGTAGGATTCATATTTGCAATAATTGGAATAGCTGTAATAACATTTAATGGAAAGTTTATTTTAAAGATAAATCCTATAGGAGATATATTCGCTGTATTGGCTGCTGTTATGTGGGGAATATATTCTGCATTAGTGAAGAAAATTGCAGATTTGGGGCATAATTCAGTTTTAATAACTAAAAAAACTTTTATGTATGGAATAATATTTATGCTGCCTGTGATGATATTTATGGGGTTTGATGTAAACATAAATGATTATTTAAAGCCAATAAACTTAATGAACTTTTTATTTTTATCTTTTATAGCATGTACTTTATGCTTTATAACTTGGGCCTATGCAACAAAAATATTAGGTGCTGTAAAAACTAACACATATATATACTTCATACCAATAATAACTTTAATAACTTCAAAAATAGTTTTAGATGAGAACATTACATTGTTTGCTATTATAGGAATAATTTTTATATTACTTGGTGTAATAATATCGCAGGCAAATATTTCATTTAAAAATATGAATAAAATAAATACAAGAAAGATAATGAATAATCAATGATATTTATTTTTTCTTAGCAGATTTTTTTTCTTTACTCTTCTCTTTATTGTCTTTATATTCATTTTTGAAATAATCGCAGTACTGAGATACTGTGCATTTTGAGCATAATGGAGAAATAGGCTTACATAAATTCTGTCCGTAAACAACTAAAGTATCATTATAAACTCTCCAATACTCTTTAGGTAATTTATCTCTTAATGCAAACTCTGTTTCTTCAGGAGTTTTTGTACTTACATAACCGAATCTATTTGATATTCTATGAACATGAGTATCAACGCATATACCGTCTTTATCAAAGGCTTCTGTTACTACCAAATTAGCAACCTTTCTTCCAACACCTTTAAGCTTCAAAAGCTCATCTATTTCATCAGGTACTTGTCCATTAAAATCATCTATTATCATTTGAGAAACTTCTAATATATTTTTAGCCTTAACTTTATAAAAGCCAACAGGATATATTAGTTTTGCTATTTCTTCTTCGCTAAGTTTAAGCATATCTTTAGGGTTTCCAGCTTTTTCAAATAATCTCATAGAAGCATCTCTAGTTGTAGGATCTTTTGTTCTAAGAGAAAGCATTGTTGATATTAAAATTTTATAAGCATCTCTATTTGTTATTATTTTTATTTCAGTTACAACAGGCATAGGCATTTCTTTTGTAACCTTTGTAAGCTCTTTCATTATTGGGTGAATATCATTATCATTCATAAAATATATCCTCAACTCAAATCATATAATTATTTATTAAACAAATACCAAAATTTAGAATCTTTTCTAATAAAAGGTTTAAGCTCTAAATAAGTAAAATCAATCTCTATAACACCTTGTGCATAATCAGCTATTTTATATAAAGGCCATATAAATTTTATACCTGACGGAGTAATATCATAAATTTCACTAAGTTTAATAGAATAAAAATCAAAAAAATCTTTTTCTGTAAAATTTCTAAGTAATTTACTTCTCATCAAATTAATTAATTCCCTATCATTTTGATTTTCAATAAGTTCAGATAAACTTAATCCTATTTTTTCCCCTGTTGAAATAAAATATATAGCAGGTACAACATTATATATACCATGCATTCCGCCTGTATAAGAATAATTATATATAGAAAATGATATTATATTTTCATCTAAATAAGAAACATCTATTTCTTTTATCATATGAAAATCATCTTTATTATATGACGATCCCTTCCAAACATTGTACTCATCAATAATGGCATTATTTAAAATATATGCAATTCTATTTGTATTTAAAGATTTTATTCCGTCAACATCTAAAGAAATTCTATCTAAATTGTTAAGACTTTTTTCATTTTCTAATATAACAGCATCTTTAGTAGATATAAATTTCCTATTATCATCGAAAGTCATTTCCAATTTTGAATTTATAATATTTAATCTATTAATAGGATATGATTCATTTTTATAAAAATAAAAATTATATTTATTTTCTCCGTCATAAGATGTCCATTCTCCCGAAAAAAATGAATCATTAGAAACTACTCCATTAAAATAACCTGTTATACGGTTATTAACCTTTTCTTCTATGTATAATTTATCCTGATTAATATTACCCTTTATATCTATAAACTGATTTATATTTTTATAAAAATATCTTCCTACAATATTTGTACCTTCTAAATATAAATACATAGATATTTCAGAATCACCAATATTTCCATTGCATACATAAAAATTTACAATAGAAATTTTAGGCTGCTGAGAAAATAAAATATTTGAATAAAAAACAAATAGCAATATACAAAACAATTTCAATATCTTCAAATTATTATGCTCTTTTAAATTATTTAATAATATCTAATTATATATTTTTTAAAAAAATAAAACAAGGGCAATACTAATTAAGCATTGCCCCTAAAAATACAATATAATAATTAAATTTACTTAGCTACATAATTAACTATTCTAGCAAATTTATCAGCAACTAAAGATGCACCACCAACTAAAGCACCATCTATATTAGGCATATTAAGTAAATCATCAGCATTTTTCTCATTAACACTTCCGCCATAAAGTATAATCATACCTTCAGCAACAGAGTCATTATAAAGAGCTTTTAAAGTTTCTCTAATAGTTTTATGCACATCATCTGCATCCTGAGGAGTAGCAGTTTTACCAGTACCAATAGCCCAAACAGGTTCATAAGCTATAACAACTTTTTTAGCTTCAGCTTCACTTAAACCTTTGAAAGCTTCTTTAGTTTGAGTGCTTACTATATCAGAAGTAATTCCTTTTTCTCTTTCTTCTAAATGTTCGCCTACGCATAAAACAGGTATAAGATTTTTATCTAAAGCTCTTTTTACCTTTTTATTAATAAGTTCATCTTTCTCACCGAATATATCACGGCATTCAGAGTGTCCTATAATAACATATTCACATCCTACAGCTAAAAGCATATCAGCAGAAATCTGTCCTGTGAAGGCACCTTTTTCCTCAAAATATAAATTCTGAGCACCCAACTTGATATTAGTTCCTTTAATAGCATTATGAACATCACTTAAACAAGTAAATGTAGGAGCTATCATAATATCTCTATCTTTCACATCTTTAACTAAGTCTTTCAAACTATTAACTAATTCTAAGGC
>CASEHG010000363.1 GCA_949287565.1 uncultured Brachyspira sp. | reverse complement strand
TATATATAATCTAAAAAATAAATATAATTTATTAATATTTAATATTCATTGTTTATAGTATGGACTACCAGGGTACCTAATCCTGTTTGCTACCCATACTTTCGTCTATCAATGTCAGTATTTTAATAGATTATTGTTTTCACTAAATGGCATTCTTCCTAATCTAAACGGTTGTCGCACCTCCTTTAGAAATTCTATAATCCTTTAATATACTCAAATTTTTTAATATTAAAAAAATATTAGAGTTAAGCTCTAATTTTTAATTTTTAATTGAAAAAATCATCTTAAGACTCTTTACGCCCAGTAAAGACGAATAATGCTCGTTCCCTCTGTATTACCGCGGCTGCTGGCACAGAGTTTGCCAGAACTATTCCTTTGATAAATCATTATTTCATCAAATTATAAGTTTTACAACGATAAAGCCTTCATCACTTATGTAGTATTGCTGGATCAAACTTTCGTTTATTGTCCAATATTCCCCACTGCTGACTCATAAAGAGTTCGGGCTTTATTTCAATCCCGATGTGGTTGATCATTCTCACAAACCAACTAAAGATCTTTGGCTTGGTAAGCTTTTACCTTACCAACTACCTAATCTTATATAAATAAATATCTAAAAACGAAAAAAATAAAAAATTATTTTTTCCTTTCAATATATTATTGATTAAATTAAATTTTTGCAACAATTTTTAGGTAATTTATTTATAATTTACTCACCTTTACGCTATAGATATATACAAATATTTAATCATAAATATTAAATAAATATCTATTAAACTTGCATGTGTTAAAGCATACTACTAGCATTCATTCGGAGCTAGGATCAAACTCTTAAGAATTTAAGTTATATAATAATATATAACTTCGTTAAAAATAAAATCTCTTTTAAACTATATAAATATGAAAAAAAATTTTCATATTAAATTAATGTACTAAAAAGACAGCATTAGATACATCACGAGAAATTTGTTGATAAACTAATTGATATCTACGTATTACTCTTGTAGATTCTTTACTTAATAAGATAGCACTTATCATACCTATTAATAAAACGAAACCTGCTAATATAAAATAAAAATAATAATTTGTAAAAATAACTTGACCTAACATTTTAATATTATCAACATAATATAATTTAGAGAACCAATCATTATATACTAAATCATTATTTAAGAAAACATTGAAAATATCAGCATTTAATAATACATTATAAACAATTAAACAACAAATTATAATATTAATAAAAGATATAAATTTAGTTGTATTTTTTTCATTTATTTTAATTTTTAACATCATAACTACGAATAAAAATAAAATAGTAATTGCACCAATATAAATTAAAATAAACATTAAAGCTAAATAATCAATATTTAACAAAAATAAAATACACATAGAACTAAAAAAAGCTAATATTAAAAATAATACTGCATAAACTGCATTATTTACAGATATTGTCATAAAAACAGAAATTATAATTATACTTGCAAAAATATTAAAATATAAATTTGACATGTGTAACTTAATTTTTAAAAATCAGAAAGGTATGAATCGAACATACTACATTTGTACCCAAAACAAAGACGTTAACCATTTACGTTACATTCTGTATTAAAATATTTTATTAATGAGAATAGGATTCGAACCTATGTTTTATAGATTATGATTCTACTGTTATACCACTTAACTATCTCACTTTTTTATATTATTCCCATTCAAGGGCACCTTTTTTATATTCATAAACAAAACCTAAAGTTAAAATAATTAAAAAAATAACCATAGCAAAATAACCTACAAAAGATATTGCAGATAAAGAAACTGCCCAAGGATATAAAAAAGAAATTTCTAAATCAAACATTAAAAATAAAATAGCAACTAAATAAAAATGAATTTCAAAAGTATTACGAGCATCTTCGAATGGAGTAAACCCACATTCATAAGCAGACATTTTATTAGAATCATTAGCACGTATACCAAAAATATAGGAAATTAAAAATGCAACATAAGAAACTACAGTTGCACAAATAAAATAAACTAATAAAGCATATAAATCATTAAAAAACATTTTTTAATTTATATATCAAAAACGGAATAAGCAGGATTCGAACCCACATCTGCTAGAGTGACAACCTAGTATTTTAACCATTAAAACTATTACTCCAAATTTATAAAAAATATAGGTTTAATAGGACTCGAACCTATAACTTCACAGTTATGAGCAGCACATTCTAACCAATTGAATTATAAACCTAATTTTATTTGTTTATTACAAGACTTGAACTTGTACTCCAAAGGAAATAGATTTTAAGTCTATCGTGTCTACCATTTCCACCAAATAAACAAAATATATATTATAAATAAAAAAATCTAAGTAATTATGATTCTCAATTTTATTGATATTTTTAATTATTTTTATAATTTTAAACAATTCGATTTTTTTTTCAAAGAGCGAGTTTTACATTATATTTAATAGAATTTAATATTTATAATATAACTCTCTAAATAGGACTCGAACCTATAACAACATGATTAACAGTCATGTGTTCTAACCCTTGAACTATTAGAGATTTTTTCTTTTTGTACCAAATTTAGAACGAGAGTTTTTTTGAGTTGATACACCACTACAATCATAAACTCCTCGTATTATTTTATAATGTACACCAGGTAAATCTTTACGTTTACCTCCTTGAACTAATACGAATGAATGTTCTTGTAAATTATGTCCAATACCTGGTATATAACTTGTAATTATATATTGATTTCTAAGTTTTACTTTAGCTACTTTTCTACGAGCTGAATTTGGTTTTTTAGGATTTTTTATAAAAACACTTAAACATATACCTTTTTTTTGTGGATTTTTGCATAATGCTGACATTTTATTCAAATTATTTTTGTTATTTTTTAAACGATAATTTAAAACTTGATTTAAAGTAGCCATATTTTTATATTTTAATTATTTTTTTGAAAATCAAGAGAAAAGGGACTCGAACCCTTAAATTTGGTTTTGGAGACCAACATTTTACCTTTAAATTATACTCTTTATTTTATTTTATTGCAATTTCTAATTTATATTATTTTTTAATTTTAAAAAATTAACATTTTGTAATTTATAAGAATTATATGTATTACTAGTTTTAAATAATGACATTAAAATTTCTTGACTGATATTATAACTTAAATTATTTAATTTATTTTTTTTAGATTTTAATGTAGATTGTTTTAAAATAGTTAAAATTGCTTTAACTTTTTTTTTTAAAGGTAAAAATAAAATATGTTGTTTTAATTTTCTAAAAAAAATAACTTTTTCAATATAAAATAAAGGTTCTATGATTTCAAAAATACTTTTAATAATTTTAACATTATTTTTATTATTTTTATGTAAGAAATACATAACATTATCAAAAATAACAAAAGAATTATATTTTTTACCATCAATTAAAAATTGACTTATAAATTTATTATGAATTTTTTTTAAATTCATACTATATGTAGATTTAAGATTATTATTTATTTTTTTCATATTATTTATTCATTTATTAATAACTAAACATCTCTTGCAAGAATCGAACTTGCTCCAATACCGTGAAAGGGTAATGTCCTAACCAGTAGACTAAAAAGATTTAAAATGTCTCGAAATGGAATTGAACCACTACATAAGGTTTTTCAGACCTTCACTCTAACCATTTGAGTTATCGAAACTTAATAAAATATTAATATTATTTATAAATATGGAAAAATAACAATAATATTTTATTTTTAGTACATATATAATAAATTAAAATTATCAATTAAAATATTGCCTCTAACTCTATAAGAAACTAATAATAAAGATAAACCTATAGAAGTTTCAGCAGCTGCAATTGTTAAAATAAATATAGTAAAAATTTGACCTATAATATCATCTAAATAAATAGAGAATACAATAAACATAATATTTACAGATAATAACATTAATTCAATTGCAATTAAAATAATTAAAATACTTTTTTTATTAAAAATTAAACCAAAAAAACTAATCATAAAGATAATGACAGAAATTAAAAGATATTTAATTAAAAACATAATGTATTAGGTAAACAATTAAATGTAATTAAAAGGCCAGCTATAAATATAAACCAACCAAAGCATAAAGGCAATAAAGATTTCCAACCAATTCTCATTAATTGATCATAACGGAATCTAACATAAGCACCACGAACTATTACATAGAAAGAAATAAAAACACAAATTTTTAAACTTAACCATATAACACCTGGGATGAAAGTTAAATTAAATAATGGTAACCAACCACCACAAAATAAAATACTAATTACAGTACTCATTACGATAATATTACCATATTCACCAATAAAGAATAAAGCAAAACCCATAGCTGAGTATTCTGTATTAAAACCAGAAACTAATTCACCTTCTGCTTCAGGTAAATCAAAAGGATGTCTGTTACATTCAGCTAATAATGCAATTAAAAAAATAATAAATAATGGGAATAATGGAATACAGAACCAAATATATTTTTGAGCTAAAATAATTTTAGTAAAATTTAAAGAACCTGTACATAAAAATATTATTGCAAATATAGTACCAATAGATAATTCATAAGAAATCATTTGTGCAGCAGAACGCATAGAACCCATAAAAGGATATTTAGTATTACTTGCCCAACCAGAAATAATAATACCATAAATAGCTACTGAAGAAATAGCATAAAAATATAAAACACCTACATTAAAATCAGTATAAGTTATACCTTTTGATAATGGTAAAATTGACCAATACATCATAGTACCTACAAAAGTAATAACTGGAGCTAATATAAATAAAAAAGTATTAACATTAGTAGGTAAAATAATTTCTTTTAACATTAATTTCAAACCATCAGCTAAAGGTTGTAAAAAACCAGAAACACCTACTACATTAGGACCTTTTCTACGTTGAATACTACCTAAGATTTCACGTTCAACTAATGTCATATAAGCAACACCTATAAGAACAGGTAATATTATAAATAAATATTCAATAATTAAAATTAAAGTTTTCATTTATAAAAATAATTAATAATTAAATCTTTTAACTAATGTTTTATTACAATTAGACATAACTTGTGAAGACATACTAATATTATCATTTTTATAAAAATTATATAAAGTAGAATTTAT
>CASEHG010000362.1 GCA_949287565.1 uncultured Brachyspira sp. | reverse complement strand
TTGATAAAATAACTTTATAAAAAGTAGATTTAGTATACTGCAATATACAAAATATTATATAATTTTATCTATATATTTACTTATAGTACTGCCAGATGAAAAACTAGAAAATCTTTTTACTATATTACCATTTCTATCTATTAGAAATTTTGTGAAATTCCATTTTATATCTTTATTAAATAAATAATTGCTATTATTAATAAGATATAAATATAAAGGTTCTATATTTTTTCCCTTAACATCTATTTTTTGGAACCTATCAAAAGTAGTATTATATTTTACTTTACAGAAATTATCTATTTGCTCATTTGATTCTGGTGCTTGATTTAGAAATTGATTACAAGGAAAATCTAATATTTCAAAACCTCTGCTATTATAATTTTTATATATATTTTCTAAATCTTTGTATTGATTGGTAAAACCGCATCTAGTAGCTGTATTAACTATTAAAATAACTTTATTTTTATACTTTGCTAAAGATACTTCATTACCATTAATATCTTTAACATAAAAATCATATATGCTCATTTATTTTATCTTTCTTTTTTCTTATATTCATTCCAAAGTTTATCCATTTCATCTAAAGACATATCTTCTAATTTCTTATTCATTTCATAGGCAGTTTTTTCAACATAATTAAATCTCTTTCTAAACTTTTCATTAACTTTAATAAGAGAATTTACAGGATTAATCTTATTCATACGAGCAAAATCAAGAACAGTCATAATCAAATCTCCTATTTCCTCTTCCAAATGTTCCTTATCCTGCTCTTTATATGCTTCTTTCACTTCCAAAAGTTCTTCTTCTACTTTTGACAAAGAATCATCAATATGCTCATATTCAAAACCTACGCTAGCTGCTTTTTTCATTAATTTATAGGATTTTTCCATAATAGGAAGAGATTTAGGTATTCCATCAAGCACACTTTTAAATTCATTTGCACTATCACTACCCTTCTCTTCTTTTTTTATCTTATCCCACTGCTTAAGTATACCCTGCACATCTTTTACATCACTATCACCAAATACATGAGGATGTCTTCTTATAAGTTTTTCATTAATATTTTTACAAACATCATCTATGTTAAATTTATTTTCATCTTTTGCAAGCTCTGAAAAAAATACTACATGCAAAAGCACATCTCCAAGCTCTTCCTTGATATTCTCATAATCCTTGTTGTTTATAGCTTCTACAAGTTCATAAGCCTCTTCTAAAAAACAAGGGATTAAACTATCAAAAGTCTGTACTCTATCCCAAGCACATCCGTTTTCACCTCTTAAAGTTTGTATTACAGATATAAGTTCTTCAAATGATTTCATTGTTATGACTCTTTTAAGATTTTTTTATTTTTATATAATTAATTCTTCTAGGCTCAAGTATGGCATTATATATTATAGCATTCTTTATATCCAATGAAGATAACATATGATTAACTTGTCTTTTATTTTCTGATGTTATAACATTATTAAAACCACTGCTGACAGTTTCTTCTTTTATAGAATTAATTTGTGACATTTTAGAATTATATTTTTCCTGAAGCTCTAATATTTCTCTGTCATTATTTGAAGTTTCATAACTACTAGTATATACTTCTTCCCTTTTAGTATTTTCTCTAAGAACTTCTTCATTATAATTTTTTAAATTTTTAATGTTTCTTTGCAATTCTTTAAATATTTCTTCTTCATTTCTATTATTATTATTAAATCTTTTATTATTAACTTTTTTATTGTTTTGAGTATAAGTTTTTTGTTTTGATTTTTTATTTTGATTATTTCCCTTTGTTGCTTTTTGAAACAAACTTACTATAGCCCATATAATCGCTATTATTACATATATAATTAATTCAGTCATTTTATACCTTTTATATTTTATTCTTTTGAATCATTATCTTCATAACTATTATCGTTTTCTTTTTTATCTTTATTCGCTCTATTATTTACAATTCTAGTTGTTATAGAATATACAGCCAGCAATATAAATCCAATAAGAAGCAATAAATTTATATTAATATTAGACATAATAACTCTCTTTTAAATAAGATATTTTAGTAGTTTAATATATAATGATATTAATTTCAAGTTATTTATAAAATAAAAAAAGGCGAAGTACTATTACTAATACTTCACCTTTAATATTCATTTCAACTGGTTATTATTACCAAGTATCTAATGGGTCATCTTCTTCTCTATAAGTTTCTAAGTACATATCTGTTTTAGCCATTAATTGGTCAAAATAGATGTAATATTTACCATAAGAATCTCTAGGATCAACTTTAACATGTATACCCATGAAGCTAATACCTTGTTCAACTTGACCTCTGAATTCTTCTTGTCTTATACTAGCAGGAACTTGTACAGTAATGTTTTTCCAACCCATAAAGTTAAGAGCTTCATTACCAACAGATTGAGGTTTACCATTTACATCGTAAATGTAGAAACTCATTTTGTTGTTATGGTTACGTCCTGCTACCCAAACGCTAAGTTCTTTAGTGTAACCAGGTATTTTAACAGGTCTAGGAGGAGTAACAGAGAACCAAGGATAACCTGTTCTGAAGTACTCTACTTTAGCACCTAAAATATATTTATTATTTTCAGCACCTTCAGCTACAACATCAGCTGGACCGCCTTCACGACGAATAATACTAACTACACCATAATCTCTAGGCATAGAAGCTTGCCAAGTATTAGCAAATTCAAAATCATCTATTAAGTAATTAGTGATAGCTTCAGTTACGAAGTTATTACCATTTTCACCCTGATTTTGAGTAGTTTGCTCACCTGTTTGAGCCGCATCTTGGGCAAACAACAAGAATGCAACAGTTAGAATTAACATTGTTATCAAGATACTTAATCTTTTCATATTCATTCTTCTCCTTACTTATACATTATTGTTGCGCTTCTTGTGGCTGTTCTGTAGCAGCTCCAGCATTACCGCCATCTTCGCCTACTACTTTAGCTCCGCCTTCTGTATATTGTTCAGAAGATCTTCCACCAACTTCCTGACCTAATGTAGTTTCAATATCAGAACCGTCATAAGCTTCTCTGAATGTATCTGTTACTGTTTGGAAGTAATCCAATAAAACTACAAAGTTATCAGCTCTTTCCTCTGGTGATGACCAGAAACGGAAATTCATAAATCTTAAACCTTTAGCTCTAGGAACATAAGGCTCTTCTTGAGGAATGAAAGATGGTACTGCTGTACTCATATTTCTCCAACCTATATATCTTATAGATCCCAAAGGTAATGTATAAGTATAACCACGATAATCTTCAAATATCATTTCCATAGTATAGTCATAATTACCACCCCATACCCAAACATCGAAAGTCTGAGCTTTACCTGGTATGATTTTTTGTACTGTTGGAACTAAGTCAAAGAAGTTATAAGATTTTCTGAAAAAAGAAACACTTACTGATAATGAATTAGTTGAATTATAACTTTGGTTACCCATACCATATGGTTTTGTAGCGAACAATCTCATGTTAGGATATTTCATTACAACACCATTTTCATTTGTTCTATCACCTCTAAACATAAAACGGCTAGCATTTGATATTGGTTGCCATTCGTCTAATGTTTCAAAGTTGTAAAGCAATCTAGTTTCCATGTAAACACTAGAAGTTTGTCCATAAACAGCAAATGAACATATGCTTATGAATAGACAAATGATTATGAGGTAGCGAGAAAAATCTCTCGTACTTCTATAGAATTTCATAGCGCACTCTCCTTAATATTTATAGCTAAGCAATTATATCCAATAACTTAGCACAATTATATTATAATCAACAAAAATTGTCAACTATAAAATATAAAATTCTAATATATTATATCGATATCATAACTATATAATTTTAGTAAATATTATTAAAATTTGATTAAAAATTATATTATGTTAATATGTAAGCAAAATTTATTAGAAAAAGACGGATAAATGAGATTAAATAAATATATAGCATCTTTAAATATCGCAAGCAGAAGAGAAGCTGACAGACTTATTCAAAACGGAAATGTTAAAGTTAATGGAATAGTAAATACAAATCCAGCTACTCAGGTTTCAGAAAATGATAAAGTAGAATGCAGCATAGAACAGTACAAAGAAGATAAAATATATATAAAATTAAATAAGCCTAGAGGTTATGTTGTATCATCAAATAAAAATGAAGGAAAACCTATATACAATCTTATAAAAAATGATTTTGATAATATATATCCTGTAGGAAGATTGGATAAAGACAGCTCAGGACTTATACTTTTTACTAATGACGGAGTATTTGCCAAAAAAATAATTGGAGAAAATACAGATTGTGAAAAAGAATATTATGTAAAAGTGAATGATAATGTAGCTGATGGAGCTTTGAAAAAATTAGAGTATGGAATTTCATTAGACGGACAAAAACTTAAGCCTGCTAAAGTAAAAAGAGTTAATAAAAATTCTTTCTATATAACATTAACTGAAGGAAAAAACAGACAAATTAGAAGAATGTG
>CASEHG010000361.1 GCA_949287565.1 uncultured Brachyspira sp. | reverse complement strand
TTAAATGAGTGTACTGTTTATATCAAAATAAAATAGTAAAAAATAAATGATAGTGTATGCAAAATGGCTTCATTTTTTAATAATATAAAGTCCAAAATGAATTATTAGCGATCCTATAACAATGCTTAATATATAAGAAATACCATCAGAAAAAGGAAGTTTTATATTGCTTGGTTCATCAGGATCATACCATAAAGGCAATTCATCTCCTACTTTTCTAAATGGATAATAACTTCTTAAAGTAGCATATAATGTTCCATGATTATCAGCTTCATAGCTTATTACCATTGTCTTTTCATATCTAGTTTCTCCAGATTTATATACCCTTTTTCTTCTATCGCACTCTTCAACTACTCCTACAGTATGAATATAATTTTTTGTATTAATAAAAGAAAACAATCCTGCTATACCATTCAAAGTTAAAACTATTCCTGAAAAATATATTGCTATTATTCTTATAATTGAAAATTTCTTTTTATTCATTATTAAAACTCCAATATTATTTTTTCAAAATAGCTTAGCCTTCTGTTTCATTTCCTAGTATTTTTTATAAATAAAATTGGTATCAAGTATATTATAATTTTACTTTTTTGCAAATACGTACGCACGGTAAATATAATATCTGTATAATTTACATTAATTTATTTTTACGTGCGGTGAATGCATTTTTAAGTTTTAAAAAAATTGGGTGGGTGTTTACAAATTCTATTTTAGTAATAAAGAAGTTAAAGTTTTAATGTCAAATTTAAATTATAAGTATAGAGGGTGGGAAAATGTAATTAAGCTTTAAAACTTTTATTACATACCCCGCACGTTAAAATTTATTGCTTTATTTTTCATTTTAGCTTTAATTATATTTAAAGTATTATTAGAAAACAAGATTTAATTAGATTTAAAAATATTTTAACCGCACGCTGAATGCATCTTTTTATATTGTTTTAATTATAATTCAAAATTTGTTTTATATTTTTTTAATTAGTTTACCGTGCGTTGTATAAAATTTTTATATTTAAAACAAAAATAAGCAAGCCTAAAATTAAGCCTGCTTATTTTTATAAAAAGATAGGAGAAATATTTTATAACTTAACTTGCATTATCTTTTTTAAATATTCCTTGAAGTATTAATGCTAAAGCACCATCTCCTGTAACATTACATGCTGTACCGAAACTATCTTGTAATGCAAATATAGCAAGTATTAAAGCAGTACCATCATCATTAAAACCTAAAACTGAAATTATTATTCCCAAAGAAGCAACAACAGTTCCGCCAGGCACTCCAGGAGCTCCAACAGCAAATATACCAAGCAATATAACAAATAAAATCATAGTACCAACTGCAGGAAGCTGTCCATATAATATTTTAGATATAGTCATAACAAAGAAAGTTTCTGTAAGTACGGATCCGCATAAGTGTATAGTTGCTCCCATTGGTATAGCAAAGTTTACAATGTCTTTATCTAATGCATCAGATTTACTTGCACATTTCAAAGCCACAGGTAAAGTTGCAGCAGATGACATAGTACCTACAGCAGTGAAATAAGCAGGACCATAATGTTTAAATACTCTTGCAGGATTTTTCTTTGATACAATACCGGCTATAGAATATAAAACTGTAAGCCATATAAAATGTCCTACTATTGCTATTATTATGATTATTAAAAATACAGGTACACTCTTAATTATAGTACCTTCATAGGATAAAGTAGCAAAAGTAGTTCCTATATAAAATGGTAATATTGGTACTACTACATTATTTACTAAAAATAGTATTATATTATTAAGTTCATCTAGTAGATTTTCGAAGTATTTTGATTTAGTTTTTACAACAGCTACTCCTCCGCATATTGCTAAGAATAGTGCAGTTATTACAGGAAATATAGGATTAATATCTAATTTAAATATTAATTCAGGAAGTTCTTTACCGCCTGAAACATTTGAAGCAATATTTAAATTAGGAATTATTATATATCCGGCAATAGTAGCAAATAAAGCGGCACCAACTGAAGAGAAATATGCTAAAGCAAGAATAACTCCTAACATTTTATTAGCCCTGTTTCCCATTCTAGTAATAGCAGGTGCAATAAAACCTAATACAATCAATGGAACCATAAATGATATTACTTGATTAAGTACATATTTTATAGATTGTATAACATTGATAACAGCCTCATTGCTAATCATACCTATTACAATACCTAAAGCTATTCCTAATAACAGCTTTATTAATAAGTAGTCTTTTTTTGCTTTTGGTTCTAGATCTTCCATAAAAATATCCTCAAAATTTATATTATTATAAATAGTATATTCAAATTATATGCATTTGCAAATAAAATTAATTTTTTAATAAATTTTTTTATTTGAATTAATGTTATTATATTTGAAAATTATATTAAAAAAGCTTGATAAAAATTTGTTTTTCATATATAATACATTTCGATTCTATATATGGGGAATGAAGGTGTGGATCCTTCGCTGGCACGCAACCGTAAAGTTTAGTTTCTTAATATAAATTAACGAAGTCGGGTTACCTTATCTAATAATAAATAATCAGTCGAGTGCACTAAATTATATTCTAAGTGTGTACTCCTGTATTATTAATTACTATTAAAAAATGATTATAACAATATAAATTTGATTGATCTCTTATACATAAATAAACCAAATATCTAAAACTAGGCAGGAGTTAAGTTTTTTAATTCCTGCCGTATTTTTTAAACATTATAGTTTATACCTTGAATTATATTTTTTTCTTTCATTTTTTTTGTTATTAGATTTATTATTTCACCTTTTGATTTAGTCCATTTAGGTGCTATTAAACTATCTCCCAAACTATCACCCATTAAACGTGCTATTATAATATCTGATCTTGTAAAAGAAATTGCATCGTTCATCAAATCTATATAAAAATCTTCGTTTAATGTAGGAAAATTATAATCTCTATACATATTCTCAAAATAAGAACCTTTTACTATATCAAGCTGATGAAATTTTACAGCATCAATTTTTAAATCCGATACATCTTTCACTGTTTTTATCATATCATCTCTGCTTTCTAATTCTATTGTTTTTTTGTCATCATCATTAAATTTCTTAGGCAGTCCGAATATTATATGAGTGCATATTATTATATTACTATAATTTGTTTTTATATGATTTACCATTTCAGCAAAAGATTTATAATCATGACCTCTATTAATGAATTTTGAAGTTTCATCATTAGAAGATTGAAGCCCCATTTCAAGCCAAATTTCTTTATTTGATGAAGCAGATAAATTACTAAGTTCTTTTAGTACATCATCTTCAAGCATATCGCTTCTAGCTCCGAACATTAGTCCAACACATTCATCGAAATGCACCAATTTATTAGCGTATTTCAATGATTCTTTAGAAGCTAAAGGTGACAATGGTGTACCTAGCTGAAAATATCCATAAAATTTTTGATATCTTCCTTTATAATTTTTTAATCCGTTAATCCATTGATTATTGATATCTTCTTCTGCTACATAGGGAGGTTTATAGCTATTTAAATTACAGAATCTGCATCCGCCTTCATTGGCTTTATGGGCACAGCCGAAATCTGTATCTATGGAAATTTTTCCTACTTTCACTCCGAATTTATTTTTAACATAATCAGAAAATGAATAATAGTTTTTATTGTTTTGTATGTTATTTTTATTTTGCATATTAGTATCAGTATATCATAAAATAAAATTTTTAAAACTATTTGTATTGCTATAATTTAAATTAACGCACGGTTAGCAATACTTTATTTATAATAAAAATTTGTATTCACATTTTATTTTATATTTAAATTCATTCTGCGTGCGGTGAATACGTTTTTAAATTTAAAAAAATCTTGGGTGGGCAGCTATAATAACAGTATATATTTTAAAAGAATAATAGTATAGAAATCACATAATAATATTTAAAAGAAATAGGGCGGGCAAGTGTAATTAAGCTTTAAAACTTTTATTACATTCCCCGCCC
>CASEHG010000360.1 GCA_949287565.1 uncultured Brachyspira sp. | reverse complement strand
CACTTGTAACATTTTTGAGCAAAAAATTTTTAGCTGATCTTTTCGGGATCTCAAGCCTGCGCAATATGTAGTAAACCACCAATTTTACAGTTTTTTGTTTCTCTATTATCCAAATCCTTGAAACCTTATAAAAATAATTTAAAATAATCTGGTTGATAAAATATATATATATTAGAAAACTTTTTTTATTCTCCTATTTTCCTGCTGCTTATTATGATTAATATGCAGTAGGAAATAAAAAATATTTTAAGGATTATATAATGAAAAATTTATTATTAGTGTTTTTAACAATATTATTAAGTATATCATGCAGCAATATATCTAATAATACACAAAATAAAATTATTATAGATAAACAAGGAAGTTTTACATTTGGCGGTAAAGTATCATCGGCAAATGGAGAATTTGAAAAAAATACTTTATTTCCAAGTTCAAACGGACAAACATATCATAGCGACCATGGATATACATTTTATCAAATACCTGTCAATGCTAAAAAATATCCTATAGTATTTTTACATGGAGGCGGACAATCTGCTAAAAGTTTTGAAACTACTCCAGACGGCAGAGAAGGTTTTCAAAATATTTTCTTAAAAAAAGGATATAGTGTATATTTGGTAGATCAGCCAAGGAGAGGAAGAGCTGGAAGAAGTTCTGTACCTATAACTATTAACCCTACTCCTGACGAACAATCTTTATTTAATTGGTTTAGAATAGGTTCTTGGCCTGATTTTTTTGAAAATGTGCAATTTAAAAATGATGAAGAAACTTTAACTCAATACTTTCAGCAAGTTACTCCTAATACTGGTAATTTTGATGAGGAAGTAGTATCTGATAGTTTATCTGCATTATTTGATATAATAGGAGAAGGAATTTTAGCAGCACATTCTCAAGGAGCTGGTCCTGCATTTTTTACAGCAATAAAAAATCAAAATGTTAAGGCATTAGTTTTATATGAGCCCGGCGGATGCAGTTTGCCTTTTCCTGAAAATACTTCACCTACTAATATTACTATGCCTGCATATTTTCCTATAAAAGAAATTCCTGAAAATGATTTCAAAAAATTAGCAAGCATACCTATAGTAATTTATTATGGAGATAATATACCAAAAGAAAAATCTGATAATCCTTATTTGGAAGAATGGAGATTAAGAGTGGAATTAGTAAAAAAATGGGAAGAAACTTTAAAATCTTATAATGCTGATGTTAATGTTGTAATTCTTCCAGAAATTGGAATATATGGAAATACTCATTTTCCTTTTTCAGATTTAAACAACTTAGAAATAGCAGATTTGCTTGAAAAATATTTAAAAGAAAAAAGTTTAGAGTAAAAGGAGCTATAAATGAAATACGTAAAATTAAATAATGGTTTGGAAATGCCTATTTTAGGTTTTGGAGTTTATCAAATTCAAGATTATGATGAATGTAAAAAAGCAGTACTAAATGCTATTGAAACAGGATACAGACTAATAGACACTGCAGCCTCATATAAAAATGAAAAAGCTGTTGGAGATGTCATAAAAGAAAGCGGTATAAATAGAAAAGAATTATTTATAACAACAAAATTATGGATACAAAAAAATGGCTATGAAGATACTAAAAAAGCATTTAATAATTCTCTTGAAAAACTTCAATTAGATTATTTGGATTTGTATTTAATACATCAGCCTTTCGGTGATTATTACGGAGAATGGAGATGCATGGAAGAATTATACAAAAATGGAAAAATTAAAGCCATTGGAGTATGCAATTTCTTTGCTGATAGATTGGTTGATTTAATAATGCACAATAAAATAGTACCTGCAGTAAATCAAGTAGAAGTAAATCCATTTTATCAAAAAAATGATTATCAAACTATTATGCAGGAATATAATGTACAAATGCAGTCTTGGGCTCCTTTTGCTGAAGGAAGAAACAATATGTTTAATAATGAAATATTATTAAGTATAGCTAAAAAATATAATAAATCAGCAGCACAAATAATTTTAAATTGGCTTGTAAAAAGAAATATAGTAGTAATACCTAAAAGTGTTAGAAAAGAAAGAATGGAAGAAAATTTCAATATTTTTGATTTTGAATTAGATGACAGCGACATAAAGTTAATTTCATCTCTTGATAAAAATGAAAGTTCTTTCTTCTCTCATCAGGATCATAAAATGGTAAAACTCTTATCAGAAAGGGTCCTTGAATAATTTAATAAATATAAGGAGAATAGAAATGAATAATAGTAAAGATGTTCTAGTTTTAACGGGGGCTGGTTCCATAGGAATTGCCATAGCAAGAAGAATGGGCATAGGAAAACATATAGTACTTGCCGATTTCAATATAAAAAATGCTGAAAGAGAATCCAAAACATTATACAATGCAGGATTTCAAACATCAGTATGTGAGACTGATATTTCTTCGAGAGAATCAATTTTAAAACTTATAGATTTTTCAAAAAATTTAGGAAAAATAAAATATTTTGTTAATGCAGCAGGAGTTTCACCTTCTCAAGCACCTATTGAAGATATTTTAAAAGTTGATTTATATGGAACGGCTGTACTTCTTGAGGAATTCGGCAAAGTAATAGAGGAAGGAGGAAGCGGAGTAATAATATCTTCTCAATCTGGGTATCGTTTAGGCTCTTTAACTGATGAAGAAAATAAAATGCTTGCAACTACACCTACAGAAGAATTATTATCTATGCCTATACTTGAAAAAGCATCTGATACATTAAAAGCTTATCAATTATCAAAAAGATGCAATTGTCTTAGAGTAATGTATGAATCTGGTAATTGGGGCAAAAGAGGAGCGAGATTAAATTCAATAAGTCCAGGAATAATAATCACTCCATTAGCTAATGATGAATTAAATGGTCCAAGAGGAGCAATGTATAAAAGAATGCTTGATCTTTGCCCTTCTAAAAGAGCAGGAACTCCAGACGATGTGGCAAATGTTGCTGAACTATTAATGACTGATAGAGGATCATTTATTT
>CASEHG010000359.1 GCA_949287565.1 uncultured Brachyspira sp. | reverse complement strand
TTAAAAGTTTTTGCTAATCATTACAGCGATGATGAAATAGAGAGAATACTTGATTATATATTATCAACTGAAGAGCGTATAAGAAGTGCTTCAAATACTAGAACTATATTTGAAATGCGTATGCTTCTTCTTCTTAATACTGATAATTTGATTCGTCCTGTAGATATAATATCTTCAAATATGCAGGCTGTTTCTTCTGTTAATGAAGATTATGGATTTGAAAGCGTAAGCAATAACAATAATGCAGTTAGTAATAATGCTGCTGCAGTAAATCAGACTAAACCTCAATATGATGTTCCTTTAAATCCAAACGATAAGAGAAGAATATTCTATAATAAAATACTTTCATTTATAGAGTCAGAAAGCCCTACTATATACTCTTTATTATCTCAAGGAAACCCTATAGAAAGTAAAGGTGCTGTTTTAATAGTGGCATTACCTGATCATATATACGATATGACTCAAACAGATAAACGCATAAATGATTTGGTAGCAAAAGCTATACCTCATTTCACTAAAAATAAAGATGTGGCTATACAATTTCAGAAGGCAGTTGAAGGAAACATGATAGATAAATTAAAGAGCAAATTGCAGGCTACAGAGGTAGATGAAAGTTCTTTATAATTTTTTATAGAATTATAGTTTTTGTATATATCTAAATAATTATATGAACAATATACAATAAATACACATACTACAGTTTGCAGAGTATCGGTAAAAGAATTAGGGTATTGCGTAAGTAACAAAACCCCAGATATAAAAACAAAAATATAAATTTATTTTGTTAATTTTTAAAAAATGTAATTATAAAATATTATTACATATTAATAATATATATTTAAAATGCAGCATATATATTGTATAATAACAAGTAATAAGCCGCACGTATAGCTGACGTTTGATAAGTTGAAACTGTACCGTGCGGGAAGGTGCTGCGAAGCATACCTACGGTAGCAGCTCGCGGTTGACAAACTTAGATTTTTTCAGTATAGTATAAAACTTATAAAATTCAAAAGGCTATTAATAAATATGAAAAAGCAACAAAATGAAGAAGCTGTTAGGCTTGTAAAGGTTATATTAGAATCCGGTTTTGCAAGCAGGAGAAACTGCGAGAAGGCTATAATGTCAGGAAGGGTTAGGGTAAATAATCAGGTTATACTCGATCCTGCTTATAGAGTTAAAGAAGATGATTCTGTTTCTATTGACAGAGAATTAATAAAAAGACAGACTAAAAGGTATATGGCATTATACAAACCTATTGGTGTTGTAAGCACTACAAAATATTTACCCGGAAGGCGAATCATCACAGAATTTTTCAAAGGCATTAAAGAAAGGCTTTTTTATGCAGGAAGGCTTGACTCCGAATCAAGAGGCATAATGATAATAACAAATGACGGAGAGTTTGCTAATATTATCACTCATCCTTCATATGAAATTTTGAAGGTTTATGATGTTACTGTTAATGGCAAGATAGATTCTGAAGCTCTTTTGAATGCAAGCAAAGGTATCACAATTAAAAACGTTTCGTATTCGCCTTTTAAATTTAAAATCTTATCAAAGGGCAGAATACAAAGCAAAATACGCTTAACTATCAATGAAGGAAAAAACAGAGAGATAAGAAAAATATTTGATCATCTTGGTTACAAAGTTATAGATTTGGAGAGAATATCTGTAGGATGTGTCAGCAAATATGATGAAGTTTCAGGAACTTTAGAGGCTGGTCATATAAGAGATTTGACTAAAAAAGAGATAGATTTCTTCTTCAAGCAAAAAGATAAAAAATTGAAAGATATTGAAAGTATATTTGAAAATATTCCTGATGATATAGAAGATGAAAATTATGAAGATAGTATTTCAAACGATAAAGAGGAAAATAAAAAAGTACATGATAAATCCAAATGGGCTAAAGCTAAGCCTAAGAAAAAAAGATTGGTTACTAAAAAATCATCTACATTCAAAGGAAAAATGCCGAAGAAAAATAGTAAGTCTGAATTTTCTGAAAATAGAAAAGACAAAAAACTTACAGGCAAAAAAAATAATAAATCAATTAATAAAAAAAGTATTAGGAAAGCAGATTTTAAATCTAATAAACGCTAGGGCGGGCATGCTTTTTCTAAGTTAGCTATTAAAACAAATAAAATTTTTAATGCATATATAGCTTTAAATATAAAAGGGCGGGGTATGTAATTAAGTTTTAAAATTTAATTACATTTTCCCACCCTTTAGGCTTTTTAATTTATTCAGTCATTTTTGAATTATTTTTCTTTTTAGTTTTATCAGTTATTTTTGCTGCCCACCCAAGAGTTTTTTAAATTTATAATGCATTCACCGCACGCAGAGCTAAGCTATAAGTATATGGTTATTAATAATAACATGCTGATTATATAAAAGAGCCGATTCACCGTGCGGGGAGCAGATTAAAAATCTAATAAACGCTAGGGAGGGTATGCTTTTTCTAAGTTAGCTCTTAAGACAAATAAAATTTTTTAATACAGATATGGCTTTAAATCTAAAAGGGCGGGATTTAAAATATTGACAATATCTTTAATTTTTTTAAATTATTTATCTCTTTAGGTATGTTTTTTAATCTATTTGAATCAATAATTAGTTCTTCTAAATTTTCTAAATTTTTTATTTTTTTATCTATCTTTTTTATTTTATTGGAGGATATATCAAGAAATTCAATATTATATAATTTGAATATCCCATCAGGAAGAGAAGATATATTGCAGCTGCTTATGTCTAGTTCTTTTAAGTTTATGAGCTTTTCTATATCATTATCAATTTTATTAATATGATTATTGGATATATTCAAATACTCAAGCATTGTTAAATCAAATATTTCTTTGGGAATAACTTTTATATTATTAGCAGATATATCAAGTACTTTTAATTTTTTTAAGTTTTTTATTTGTTTTGGAATTTTTTCTATATAGTTTAAAGATAAATAAAGTTTTTCTATGCTTGTAAGTTTAAAAATCTCTAAAGGCACTCTCTCAATATCCAAGTTACTCAAATTCAATTCTTTTGCTGAAGTCATTTGTTTTTTAGTCATGCTTGCAATATTGTATGCATCGTTTTTTATAGCCCATTTAATCAATTTGTCAAAATCATTATCTGTCATCGTATTATCCTCGAACAATATAACAATATATTAATATATAATGATGACAAAAAATGACATTTATATATAATTTTATATAAATTTTTACATATTTTTATATATTATCGGAGTATAAAAAATCTGTAAAATAATCAGGATAATCTATTTCAAAATCTAATGTTTCTTTAGTAATAGGATGTGTAAACTCTATTTTTTTTGCTACTAACATAAGGCCTGAATATTTATTGAAACTTTTAGAATATATTTTATCTCCAGCTACAGGAAAACCTTTATATGATGAATGTACTCTTATTTGATGAGTTCTTCCTGTTTTAAGATTAATTTCTATGAGAGTATGAGCTTTGAACCTTTTTAAAACTTTTATATGAGTGAGAGCTTCTTTACCATCATCTCTAACAGTCATTTTTTTTCTGTATACATGATGCCTTCCTATGGGCAGGTTTATTTCAATATAATTATCTTTTAGTACGCCTATAACAATAGCATGATAAATCTTTTTTATAGTTCTGTTTTTAAATTGCTCTTGAATGCTAGACACTATATTTGCATTTTTTCCAATAATCATGAGTCCTGAAGTATCTTTATCGAGTCTATGTATAATTCCAGCTCTCTCTTTATTTCCAACAAAATCAAAATCTTTTATTTTGTATAGAAGAGCATTAACTAAAGTACCGCTCATTTCAGAAGGTGAACAATGCACACTCATACCGGCAGGCTTATTTATTACTAGTAAATATTTATCTTCGTAAAGTATATCTAAATCAATGTTTTCAGGTAATGGATTTGCTGTATCTGTTTTTTCTTTTAATATATTATCTAAATTAATTATTATATTATCATTTAATTTTAGAGAGTATGATAATTTTTTTTCGGTATCATTTACGATTATAGAAGTTAAATAATTTTTTACTTGGCTTCTAGTGATATTTAATTTTTCGCTAACAAATGTATCTAATCTTTTACCTATATCATCTTCTGTTATAATAAAAAATTTTTTAGAATTTTCTGAATCAATTTCATCATCTTCTATTTCTTCTGTATCAATACTATTATTATTTTCTATTTCTTCTATGCTCATAATTAATTATTTTCAGTGTTGTTATTATCAGATTCTATATTTTTCTTTTTATCAAAATCTTCTTTGAACACAAACACTCCTATAGCTATAATACATATACCTATTGTAATAGAAGCATCTGCAATATTATAATTATAAGGAAATCTTATAGTTTCATTGAATCCCATACTTATAAAATCAGTAACATAGCCTCTCATAATTCTATCAACCAAATTTCCCATAGCTCCTCCAAGAACCATAGTAAAACCTATCATAGATAATCTTTGTTTTTTTACATTGATAGAAATCATTATGAAGAAAATAACAATCATAGCTACAAATACTATAACTTTTAATAATTCAGGTATTATATGCTGAATTGTTTCAGGAACATTATTTAGAAAACCAAAAGATACTCCGTAATTTCTTGTATATATGAATATTAATATATCGCCTATTACTCTTTTAATAATAGTTTCCTGCAAATATTTATCTATAAAATATTTAGATACTGTATCTGCTATAAAAATCAATAATGCTATTAAAAAATATATTTTCTTTTGTTTAATTTCTTCTATTATCTTATTTAATTTTATCATATTTTATTTCAACTCTTAAATTAATTTTTATTTATTATAATATGCTTTGTATTTGAAGTTTTATGAAAAATAATAATAATTTATATTCGTAAAAATTACAAGTTGTTTTTAATATTATAATGATATGTAATTTTAGATATTTGTATTTACTTTTTTTTATAATTTATGTTATAATTTGAAAAATCATAATTTATAGGAATTGATAATTATATGGACTTAAAAGATAAAGCCCAAAAAATAATAGATGCTAAAGTTCTTGTTATAGGCGATTTAATGCTTGACAGATTCACTTACGGAGATGTTATAAGAATATCTCCTGAAGCTCCTGTGCCTGTACTTCATGTTAATCATGAAGAAAATTATTTAGGCGGAGCTGGAAACGTTGCAAGGAATATATCAGCTTTACTTGGAAATAACAATAATGACAATATATTTATTATAGGTGTTATAGGAAAAGATAAATCTGCGGATGTTATAATTGATAATATGAATTATTCAAATATATCATCAAAAGGACTTATTATAGATGATACAAGATCCACTATAACAAAGACTAGAATAGTAGCTGCTACTCAGCAAATAGTTAGAATAGATGAAGAGAATACTAGTCCTTTTTCTTCCAATATTGTGAAGAATATAGAAAAAGCATTTATTGATAATGTAGATAATTATAATGTTGTTATAATAAGCGATTATGCCAAAGGTATTATAACAAAGCAGTTATCAAAAAAGATAATAGATATATGCAATAAAAAAAATAAGCCTGTATTAGTTGATCCTGCTATAAAGCATTTTTCATTTTATAAAAAAGCTACTCTTATGACTCCTAATTTGAAAGAGGCTGTGGAAGGAGCTGAAAGTAAATCTCCTTTTTATGAATTTGATGAAAAGGCTATAAAAATTTTAGGTGACAATATCATAAAAAAATTAGGTTTATCAAAGCTAATGATCACTTTGGGAGCTAATGGAATGGCTTTATTTGATAAGGATATAAAACATAAAGATAAAAATGTTCCTTATATAATACCTACAAAAGCAAAAAGTGTATTTGATGTTTCTGGTGCTGGTGATACAGTTATATCAGTGCTTGCTATGTGTTTATCAGTGGGATTATCATTTAAAGATTCTTCTGAAATTGCTAATGCTGCTGCTGGTGTTGTTGTAGGTAAGAGAGGAACTTCTACTTTAACCTTGAAAGAATTAATTGATGCATTATAATTCTTATAAAATTACTAAGTTATTTTTGTATAAGATTGTAGAGATTATGAAGAAAAAAATATTTATATTATTATTTATACTTTTATTTTTAATTTCATGTTTGCCTAAGCCTTTAATAGTACCTGCTAAGGTTGTTACTGAGCTTTCTATTGGTAAAGATATAGGAATTTACAGCAATGAATTTGTTGATTTAGATAGTCCTAAGATATATAAAGTTGATAATGAATATTATTTCGGTGAATTTTATAGGGTGAAGAATGATACCGTTTATGCATTGGATTTATATAATTCAAGAATGGTAATAGCTTCAGGAAGTAATGTAAGATATTTTCCATTAGAATATAAAAATCTTGAAACTTCTGAAATATCTCTTATAGATTCAAATTCTAATATATATATAACTGGATACAATTTAAGATATGTAGGCGATGTTGTTGTCAGTAATGTGATGATGTCTTTGCCTTCTGAAAGTCCTTCTACTGAAGGAGATGATGCTCCTCAAATAGAAACATATACAGTTAAAGTGACAAATACTAATTATACAAAAGTTGGTTTAGTTTCTTTAAATAAAATATCTCCGGAAGGAAATACACTTTATAGTATAGATACAATTATAGATAATGAATATGAATCATTAGTGAAATTATTAACATTAACTAATCATAAATTTGCTATTTTAAAAAGAGATAAAGACAGAGTACCTCTTCTTGATATATATGATATGGACAGCGGTAAAATGGAAAACAGATATTCTCTTAAAGAAGTTGAGTATATTGACACAGGTAAAATGTCGTATAGAGAAATAGTTGATTGTGTTTATGTTCCTGAAAAAGAAGTGCTTGCCATACTTACAATGAATATAGTTGAGGGTAAGCATCAGGAAGATATTATTTATACTTCAAAATTGGATAATTTTAAATTAAAAGAATCTTATAAAATACCATGCCGTGATAATTCTTTGGCAGTGGGCATGTCAAGTACGGGCAGGGTTACATATACCGGAATGGATAATGGAATGTATTTCTTTATAAAAACTAATCCTTTCCTATCACAAAACCATTCTAAAGAATATTTAGGTACAGACGGATTCACTAAATTAAGAGGAATACATATGTTTGATGATTCAGTGTACGGCTTTATGGTAGAAAACGGAGTCATTAAATTTCATAACTATTAAACAGTTTTTTGAAATGCTATTCTTTTACCGCCGTTCAATTTTAAAATTATAGTTCCGCATTGTTTGAAGCCTTCTTTTTAAGGAAGTTAAGCATAGGTATATTATCTTTATAAGTATCTATTCTAATATTGCTGCATATTCCTAAACAATAATTAAGGCAAAATGAAGCAACACCTTTTCTTCCTCCAAGTACTGCTATTCTATGTATAGTGCCGTATTCTTTATCATTAAGCCAATTACCGTCATATATTTTATCATAATTTTCATCTTCTCCTACAGCAAAAGAAAAAGTACCGATTATCTCTCCATTATCATCTAAGCATACATAACTGCTGTCATTTTTTATATCCAATTCAACATCACTCTTTCCCGGATATCCATCAACCCATTGATTGGGATTATTATTTTCAGCCATGAACTTTCTTGCATAATCAAATATTTCCAAAATTTTATCAATGTCATTAACTGTAGTTTTTCTTATCTGCATTTATTAAATACTCCAATTATTTATTATTATCTTTTAAATATTCAAAAATAGTTTCTATATCTTTTTTATTGAGATTGATTTTTGAAAATAAATCTGCTCTGTTTGCAAAAGTTTTTATAATGCTTCTTTTTCTTCTGTATTCATCGATATTTTTATGATTTCCAGAAAGAAGTATTTCAGGCACTTTCATATTATCTATTTCCGGAGGTCTTGTATATTGTTCATATTCTAAAAGTCCATTGCTGTTTTCTTCAAATGTATCACTTATAACAGACTCTTCATTATTCATAACGCCTTTATATCTTGCAATAGCATCTAGCAATAAAAGAGCAGGTATCTCTCCTCCGCTTAATACATAATCGCCTATACTCAAAGCCTCATCTGCATATTTTTCTTCAACTCTGTAATCTATTCCCTCATAATGTCCTAGTATCATTGTTATATGTTCTTTATTTGCAAGTTCTTTTATTTTCTTCTGAGTGAGAGTTTTTCCTGAAGGCGAGAAAATAATTGTATATCCTTTTTTATGACTGTCAAAATATTTTTTAAAAATATTATAAGTCATAATCATTCCGGGCCCTCCGCCATAAGGATAATCATCGCATTTTTTATAATTGCCTTCTCCGTAGATTCTCATATCTTCAATATTTAAATCTATTTTTTTTTCATTGAGAGCCATTGATATAACACCGAAAGAAGTGGTGCTTTCATAAAATTTTGGAAAAAGTGTAAGAATATCTATTATCATTTTAGCATTATACTTTATACAAACTATATATCAAGTGCTTTAAATATAATAAAAATTTTGTAAGCAGTTATAATAACAGTAAAAATAAAAAAGAAAATTAGTATAAAAACATCATAATAGATTGTAAATATAAAGGGCGGGGTATATAATTGATTTTTTAAAGTTAATAATTTTCTAAATGTCTGAACAGTCTGCTAATGATATTTTACAAGTGTTTGACTAATAAAAAGTAAATTAATTCATTACTATTGATATTATAATTTAATAATATAAAATAATATTATGATTAAATTTGAATGGGATAATAATAAAAATATTATCAATATAAAGAAACATAAAATTTCATTTTAAGATGCAATATATGTTTTCTCAGATAAAAATGCCCTCATTATGAAAGATGAAGAACATTCTGATTAT
>CASEHG010000358.1 GCA_949287565.1 uncultured Brachyspira sp. | reverse complement strand
TAATTTAAACATTTTTTTAGTCACCTCCTATTTTATTTTTTATTAAAATTTTACGTATTTTTGTGGTTAGTAATCTAATTTTTGTGTTAAGATCAAATAAAGGTCACAAATTTCATTTTACGGAAAAAATAATATTAAATAATAGTAAAAATATTAAAATTATCAAAGTTTTTATTTATATGTTCTTTCTCATACTCATTATTTTTAAAATAATCATTCATATTATTACTCCTGTTTATTATCAATTTTATTTGCTTCTATTAATAGTTTATCAAAATCAGAAACAAATTTTTTATCTTGTATAATTTTGTATTTTTCATATTCACTTTCTGCTTTTTGTTTTGCTTTTTCAGCAGAAATCTTTCCTTTGCCTTTTAATACATCATAGTGGAATAATTTTAAGGATGTTTCTATCTCATTCTTCCAATCTTCCATAGCCATTGATAAATTTCTTTCAGCATTATTTTCTGCAATATCTAAAAATAAGTTCACCAAATTATTTAAATTTTTTATTTCTTTTTCTTCTAAATAATTTTTAGCAACAGAAACATCTGATTTTAAGATTTTTCCATCAGGAGATTTATTCCAATTTGTAAGTCCAAATGACAAGACTAATTTTTGGTATCAATCATTTCTAAATCTTTAATACTTTGTAAGTAATGAAGTTCTACTTCACTTGGCTTTAATGCAATTCTATTTTTATATTTATCATATTCTTTTTTTGCATGATTTAAAGCTTCTTCATGACTAACTTTTCCAGCTCCTTTTAATATATCTTTCCTATTCATTGTTAGGAAATAATTCAGTTCTTTAATCCAATCTTGCATAGTCATCGGTTTTTCTTCAATCGCTTGTAATTCTGCATAATCTAAATACATTGAAACAATTCTATTTAAAATGTCTAATTCTTTATCTGTTAAATAGTTTTTTGCAACCGAAGCATCTAATAACGTTGGATAATCTCCACTAAATGTAGTTAACCCCATAAAATCTTTATCTCCATCAGCTCTTTCAACTATAATTTCTGCTGCAGTGTGTCCGTGTACTGCCCAGTGCATTTTATTTTGAACGGTTTTAAAAAATTCTTGTGTTAGTTTTGATTTAGGATCATAATCAACAGATGTTGCATATATATCTAATATTTTTCTCCAAAAAACTTTTTCTGATGATCTAATATCTCGAATTCTTGCAAGTAATTCATCAAAATATAATCCACCACCTGCTCGTTTTAATAAGTCATCGTTCATAGCAAATCCTTTTATCATATATTCAGTTAATCTTTCATTTGCCCATTTTCTAAAATTTGTTCCAGTATTAGATTTCACCCTAAACCCTATAGCTACAATCATATCAAGATTATAATAATTCATATTATATGTTTTTCCGTTTGAGGCAACTGTTCGGAATTTCCGAACAGTTGCTAATTCATCTAATTCTCCTTCTTCAAGTATATGCTTTATATGCTCTGATATATTTGATTTACTTGAATTATATAATCTCACTAGTTGTTCTTGATTTAGCCAAACAGTATTATCTTGCAATTTAACTTCTATATTATCATTGCCATTTTTATCTTTATAAATAATTATATT
>CASEHG010000357.1 GCA_949287565.1 uncultured Brachyspira sp. | reverse complement strand
TAAGCATTGATATTTTTATCATCTAATTCTAAGGCTTTATTATAGCATTCTATAGACTCTTCATATCTGCCTAAATTATATAAAGCATTTCCTTTATCATTATAAGCATCAATATTTTTATCATCTAATTCTAAGGCTTTATTATAGCATTCTATAGACTCTTCATATCTGCCTAAATTATATAAAGCATGACCTTTATTATTATAAGCATTGATATTTTTATTATCTGATTTCAATATTTTATCATAATATTCTATAGATTCATTATACTGTGAATTCAAAGAGAAAATATCTGCTGCTGCATTATTTAAATATTTTTCAAATATTGAAGTAATCAAATTTACTGCATATTCTTCTTTATTAGATAGATTATTTACTTTATCATAATCGGTATTTTTAATAACCATATATTTTACTTCCTCAAATATTTAATACTTACATCATATATGATTTACAAATATTTGAAAGTAAAAAATTATTACAAGTTGTAAAAAAAATGCTTTTATAATATACTAATAAAAACTTGACTATAGGATATATTGTTTATGAAATATTTGTTAATTCTTTTTCTATCTACCATAATATTTTCTTGCTCTAACGATACTAACAATAATAAAGAACTAAATAATAATGCAGATAAAGTAACTATAAATTTAGATGACAACACAGATAATAATAATATAAATAAAACAGAACAATCAAATACAGATGATAAAGATAATAAATCAAATAATTCATCAATAAATACAAATGAACCAGAAGAAACAACATATTATTCATACACAGATAAAGAAATTATATCTTTTATAGAATCAGGAGATTTTCAAACAATCAAAAAATTAATTGAATCAAAAAGTTTAGATGTTAATTATAATTTAGATATAGATGAATATTCCAAGTCAACACCTTTAATACAAGCTATAAAATATAAGCAAACTGATATTATAAATTATTTATTAGAAAATAATGCAGATGTTAATTTAACTTTAGGGTATTCTACTCCATTAACAGAAGCTATGTATGATGAAGAACTTGTTCGTAAACTTATAGATTTAGGAGCTGATGTAAATTTAACTACTGAGTCAGGATTTACTCCACTTATGGCAAGTGCAGGTTGTCATAATATTGCTATAGCAGATCTTTTAATTGAAAAACGTGCGGACATTGAAGCAAGGGATGATGACGACATTAATGCTTTAGTTTATGCCTCAACTTATAATAATGAAGAGATGGTAAAATTTTTACTTGAGAAAGGAGCTGACGCCAATACAGTATGCGAAATAGAAAATGAACATATTGATATATCGCCTACTCCTTTAATGAATGCTGCTTATAGAGGGAATACTAATATAATAAATATATTATTAGAAAATGGTGCTGATATTAATTATACCACTGATTATGGAATGACTGCTTTGATGATGGCCGCTAGTTTTAATCAGTTTGAAGCAGCAAAAACTCTTTTAGAAAATAATGCTGATACTTCTATAACTGATGAATATGGCAGGACTGCACTTGATCTGGCAAAATCAGAAGATTATAAGGATATAGTTGAGCTTCTTGAAAAATATAATTAATACTTTTTAATATATACTGAAATTTTTTAAGTTTGTCAATTGATACACTTTATATAAAATTATCTACTTTTTTGCCGCACACGCTCTGCGGACTTCGTCAAAGTAGCTGCCACCACCGCAGGTGGACTTCGTCGGCACGCTTCGCGAAAAGGCAATTGCTAGAACTTTATATTTGAAAAATACTTATTAAATATAGGATATATCCTATATTTGGATTAAAAATGCAGTTGTTTTG
>CASEHG010000356.1 GCA_949287565.1 uncultured Brachyspira sp. | reverse complement strand
TTCATCCATTTATTAAGCTTGGTATAATATGAAGGTTTGTAGGCATAAGTATAGTATAATTTATTGTTTTCAACTATATAACCTTCCATAAATGTTACTTTTATAGAAGGATATCCTGAAAAAACCAGCATAAATTTATTTAAATAATCTGTATTGCTGTAAACTGCCATATTCTCATGTTTTGCTTGAATAAAATTTAATCTTTTCTTTTTGTTTATAATAAGGTTTCCGTCTTCTTTGAATAAATAATCTCTATCGGCTTCCTTTACAACTCTATTTTGTACTAATTTAACCCAAGCATTATCATAAGAAATAACGGTTTTATTAGTTACAAAAAATAAAACCGTTAGAACTAACAATATAACTAATATAATAGCAATATACGACATTATATTTTTTAATATAACTCTCCTGCATACTCACCTTCAGCCCAGTTAACATCTTCCGGCTGAGGTACAGGATAAGAATTCCAATCTGCATCTGTATTTGCTACCCATCTTTCATTTGTAAAAGTAGAATTAGCTTTTTTCCAAGAATCTAATTTACCTTGATAGCTTTTTATATATTTCGAATATCTCATTATTTTTCCGCCTTCTATAGAATAACCTTCAACCAAATTAAGACCTAAAGCCGGAGCATTATCATAAAACATAGATATAGGCACCTGATGATTATAATATGCATGAGTATCTGATCTAGCTCCTATAAATTTATAAATTTTAACTAAATGAAGCGGATTATTACCTGAAACTAATTCTAAATCCCCTCCTGGTCTGCCTTCATATAAAGCTCCTCTCATATCTATTGTCTTTCTAAATATAAAACTAGACCAATTTTTAGAATAATCACTGTCTTTTGTTATATTTTGTGCATTTAAAAAATTAAATGAAAAAACAAATAACAATATAAACAAAATTATTTTCTTCATAATTTTTTCTCCTGTTTTTCTATTAATATTATAATCAAATAAAAAATATAAATGTAAAATACACTTTTACATATTATTATCGGAATAATACCTTATTTATAAAAATAATAAAAAAAATTAATTATGAAAAAAATAAGATTATTCAGAAAAAACTCTCTGCATAATAATATCTGATATATAAGATGCTAATTCCTCTACAGATATAAAACAATCATTAACTATCCAATCTGTAAGCACTGATATGAATGCCCCAGAATAAAAGCTCACCATAACCCTTATAACATTCTCTTTATTTGGGCGTATAGTCTTAAAATCTTTTATACCCTCTATTACATAAGAAGCTAAATATTCTCTTAAAATACTTGTAACACTTCCATCTTTATTATTTTGGAATATTATTTTTAAATATTTTCTATTCAAATAAAAATATTGAAGTATTTTTTCCATTATATCAACATGTGAGTCTTTTAATTTATTTTCTATTTTATATCTTTTTAAGTCCTCTAAAAATTTTGCCTCATATTCATCCAACTTTGATTTTAATAATTCATATTTATCATTATAATAAGTATAAAAAGTACTTCTATGCATATTAGCCTTTGCACATATATCTATTACTCTTATATCTTCAAATGGTTTTTCTTCCAATAAAAGACCTAGAGAGTCTTCAAGCAACTTTTTTGTTTTTGTTACTCGGGCATTATTTTTATTTGAACTGCTTTTCATATAAAATGTCCTAGCTTTTGATAAATAAAAAATATTAATAGACTTATGTATATTATATTATAATATTATAAAATGTAAACTATTTATATTTTATAATTATAAATATTTTAATAAAAAAGAGAAATTAATTTCATAATAAACAACAATATAATATTTATGTCTAAAAAATAGTCCTATTTTCTACTATTTGTAAAATAATCTGATTATGAATATTATTTGAGCTATAATTTTTTTAATTAAAAATATACATTCATAACAAAATTTGCTATACTATATAATGTATAATACTATAACATGGAATCGTAATATAATGAAAAATTTAATATACTTTTTTGCTAATAATAGAATGCTTGTAAATATAATAATATTCGTTTCTATTATGATAGGTCTATATTCATACTATAACATAGATAAAGAATCATTCCCTTCTACAGATTTAGAATTAATGATTTTGCAAGTTGTTTACCCTGGAGCTTCTCCATTAGATGTTGAGCAAAATGCTGTTATACAAATAGAAGACCAATTAAGGACTATATCCGGAATAGATGAATTTACTTCTATAATAACAGAAAATGCTGCTATTATATTTGTGCAGCTAGATATGGAAATAGACACTAGCAAAGCTAAAGATGATATATTTAGAAAAATGCAAAGTGTACCGGATATGGCAGCTGAAGTTGAAACTATAGAGATAACAGATATAAATCCAAAATTAACTCCAATATACAATATAGGTGTGCATTTCAAAAAAGGATATAATGGAGATGAAAAAGTTTTATACGATTTCAGTAAGGAATTAGAAAGACAATTAAAATATGTTGATGGTGTTGCTGATATAAGAGTTCAAGGAAGAACTGATCCGGAAATAAAAATTTTAGCTGATCCTGAAAAACTTCAGGAATATTATATTTCTCTCACTGACATAGTAAATTCACTTTCTGCAAGAAACATAAGAGCCACAAGCGGTGATTTAAAAAAGCCTATTTATATGGATTTAGAAGAAAATGAAGAAGAAAAAACAATAGTTACAATGGGACAATTTGAAAATCCTACAGAGGCTACTAATGTTGTTGTTCGCTCTACTTTCAATGGGCAAAGAGTAAGAATACAGGATTTGGCAAAGGTAGACAGCGGTTTTGTTGAAAAATCTATATATGTAAGAATAAATAGTGTTGAAGGATATTCATTAAGCATATTAAAAAAAGAAAATGCTGATATAGTAAAAACTACAGAAAATATAAATGCATTTCTTAAAAATAATCCAAATTTAATACCTGAAAATATTGAAGTTACAACTATGGGAGAAACTTCAAGAATGGTATTAGCTCTTACAAATGTTGCCACAAGCAATTTAATATTTGGTTTTATCATAATATTAGTTGTTCTTTTAATATTCTTGGATTTCAAAAGTGCATTATTTACAAGCATAGGAATGATAGTTGTAATATTTATCACTTTTTCATATATACATTTCTCTGATTTAACATTCAATATAATATCCCTTGCTGGAATAATTACAGTTATAGGAATGGTTGTTGATAATAGTATTGTAGTGTGTGAAAATATATATGACTTTCAAAAGGTTGGTAAGACAGGACTAGATGGTACAGTAGAGGCCGTAAAAGATGTGGTTAGCCCTATAATGGTTGCTACTATGACTACCGTTGTTGCTTTTATGCCTATGCTTCTCACTAAAGATGTTGTAGGAAAATTGATTGCACCGTTTCCTAAAGTTGTTGTAGTTGCTTTGATTGCTAGTTTATTTCAGGCCATATTTCTGCTTCCTAATAATTTGCAGGATAAAACTAAAAAGAATTCTAAATTTAATTTTCTAAGAAAAATAAAAAATCCATTAGATTTTGATAAAGAAAAATTATTCAATGCTATGAAAAATCCTTTTAATAAGGCTTTAAAAATATTATTAAAATTTAGATATCTTGTAGTTTTATTCTTTGTAATACTTTTAATATTTTCATTTTTCCTAGCCAAAGACAGTCTTAAAAAATTCATACTTATATATGATACAAGCTCAGACAGTATAATGATAAATATTGACTCAGGAATAGGAAACTCTATTAAAAACACTATGAAATATGTTGAGCAGATAGAAAATGCCATATACAAATCTGTTGATCCTAAAGATTTAATTGCAGTAAATAGTGTTGTAGGAAAACAGGTTAATCAAAACATAGTTGATATTTCAGAAGAATCTGCCAATCTAGCTGGTATTACAGTTTATCTTATACCTTCCACAGAAAGAAAAAAAACAGCCTATGATATAATGGACGATATAAATGCCGAATTAGCAAAAACAAGTTTAAGACAGGAACTTGATGCTTTGATGGTATCAGTTAAACTTCCAATGGATCCTGGAAAGGCAGTTGATATAAAAATCGTAGGTAATGATATTAATCAAACTAGAAAAGTAAGAGATGAAGTGAAAGCATATTTACTTAGTTTAAATGGCGTTATAAATTATTATGATGATGATAAGATAGGAAAAGATGAATTAAGAGTATTATTCAATTATGATGAAATAGCTCAATTAGGTATGAATGTTGCTAATGTTGCAAATGAACTTAGAACGGCATACAGCGGAACAGTTGCTACATCAATACAGGAACTTGATTATAAATTAGATTTTAGAGTTCAGTTAAACAGAGATTATATATATGATACTAATGTACTTAATAATCTTGTTATACCAAATACTTATAACAGACTTCTTTATTTGAAAAATGTTGCTAAAATAGTTGAAACAAATGGTGTATCTGCAATAAGGCATTATAATGGACAGAGATGTATAACAATCAATGCCGATTTAGTTCAGGGACAAAATACATCTATACAAGTAATGTTTGCCATACAGAATAAATTTAAAGATATAAGCCAAAGATATCCGGGTGTTATAATAGGATTCGGAGGAGAGGCAGATCAAACAGTAGGTGCTTTAGATGGGCTTACAGTTACATTATTCATAGCAATAGTTTTGATATATTTAATATTATTATTACAATTCAAAAAATTTGCTCAGCCTTTAATGATAATGTTCTTAATACCATTTACATTAACAGGCGTATTCATAGCATTTTATGTTCATGGAATGCCTATGTCATTTATAGGTTTTATAGGTATAGTAGGATTATGCGGTGTTCTTGTTAATGATGGTATTATAATGATAGACTTAATAAACAAAATCATAGAATCCGGTAAAACTAATCCTGATGCTTTGGATAATCCTAAAAAGTTCGCATTTGATTCTATAGTTGAAGGCGCCACTCAAAGACTTTTACCTATATTCTTAACTACAGTAACTACAGTCGGAGGATTGATGCCTACTGTTTATGGTATAGGAGGAGATGCTGATTTGATAGTGCCTATAGTTATGAGTTTAGCTTACGGACTTATATTCTCAACATTAATAACATTGATATTTTTACCTTGTGTATTTATGATAGCGGTTGATTTGAAACTTATATAGCGGTTGATTTGAAACTTATAAAGTTAAAATAATTTGCAAGGATTACAAAATATATTTAATTAAAAATATTTCATATTGACATTAGAGTTAACTCCAATGTTATAATTACAAATATAACAATTAAGGAGAATACTATTTATGAATATAAAAGAATTTTTAAAAGATTATAGTTCAGGCAAATCAATAGATATGTTTTCTGAAGAGTTTATAAATATAGCAAATAAAATGCAGGAAACAGAAAAACTATTATGGGAATATAATAATACTTTTCAAGCATACAAAAACAATAAAGACATTTTAAATAAAATTTTTGAAACGAATATTGATGAATCTATAATTATAATGCCTAATTTTCATGTTGATATAGGAAATATAGAATTTGGAAAAAATATATTTATAAATAAGAACTGCACTATAATGGATATAGGCGGAGTGATTATAGAAGATAATGTACAAATAGCACATAATGTGAGTATAATAACTCCTAATCATGATTTTAATAATAGAAATATACTTATACCAAAAAGAATTGTAATAAAGAAAAATGTATGGATTGGTACAGGTGCTATTATACTTCCGGGCGTTACTATAGGAGAAAATTCAATAGTTGCTGCAGGAGCTGTTGTCAATAAAGATGTTGAAAGTAATACTATAGTAGGAGGCAATCCAGCTAAAGTAATAAAACGTTTATAAATTAGACTTGTTTCAAAACTATTTATAAATAATTTTTTAAGTTTGTCAACTGATACATTTTATATAGAATTATCTACTTTTTTGCCGCACAAAAAAGTAGCAAAAAACGCAATTACTAGAACTTTATATTAAATATATACTTATTAAATATGGGATATAAACTAAATTTAGACTATAAATGCAGTTCTTTTGGTTCTTTTATACCAATAAAAGAACTGGGGTGCGGGGCAAAGCCCTGCAAATATTTT
>CASEHG010000355.1 GCA_949287565.1 uncultured Brachyspira sp. | reverse complement strand
TTATGTAATTAAATTTTTAATTATTTATTTTCATGATTTTTCTTATATTCTATAGCTTCATGTACTATAGGGATTAAAGTATCAAAATCTAATGGTTTTTCTATGAGTCTGAATACTCCCTCTGCTATTATCTCTTTTACCATTTCAGTATTACCATAAGCTGTAATTATTATAATAGGTATAGAGCTTTTTCTTTTTTTCATCTCTCTAATAAGAGCAAGTCCAGTCATAGAAGGCATAAGCAAATCTGTGATTATAACATCAACAGGATTATGTTCTAATATAGTTATTGCTGATTTACCATTTTCTGCTGTAACAATTTCGAAATTATGAGGTTCAAAAGTGTATGTTATAAGATCCCTAATAGGTTCTTCATCATCTACAGCAAGTATTAAAGGTTTACCATTAATCATATTATACCCCAATTATTATTAAATATATTTAGATAATCTGTAAAGAACATTTTTTTTGCCTAAAAGTTCACATATATGTGATAATTCACTTCCGGCAGAACTTCCTGTTAATACATATCTTATTGGGTGATATAGATTAGGACCTTTTAATCCTGTTTCTTTCTGTGCTTTTTTGATTAATGCTTTCATGTATTCATCAGTAATTTCATCAGTATTTTCTATATCATTCTTGATGAATTGAAGAAGTTTTTTGCTTTCTTCTTTATTTACCATTTCTTTCATTTCATCAGTAAGATCAAAATCATTTTCAAAGAATACGGGAACATATTTTACAATGTCGGATAAAACAACACAGTTATGTCTTATAACAGAAACAAGTTTTTTAGCCCAAGCATGTTCTTCTTCTGTGTAATTTTCTTTTAAGAATCCGCCATTAACTAAATATGGTATAAATAACTCTGTAATTTCATCTAAATTCATATTTTTTATATGCCAAGCATTCAAGTGTCTTAATTTAGCAGTATCAAAAATAGCAGGACTTTTAGAGAATCTGTCCAATTTGAATGCTTTAATCATATCATCATCAACCATAGTTTCCATAGCTTCTGGGTGAGTCCAGCCAAGTAAAGCCAAGAAGTTTCTCATAGCTTGAGGAAGATATCCTTCATCTTTGTATTCCATTAAAGTAGCTGCACCATGTCTTTTTGATAATTTCTTTCTGTCATTGCCAAGTATTGAAGAAGTATGTGCAAATCTAGGCACTTCAGCACCTAATGCCTCATAGATAAGTATTTGCTTAGGAGTATTTGATATATGGTCTTCTCCTCTAATGACATGTGAAATTTTCATAAGCATATCATCTATAACAACAGCATAGTTATAAGTAGGGAAGCCGTTTTCTCTTACTATTATGATATCGCCTATTTCATCACTATTAGTTTTTACTATTCCTCTAACGAAGTCATCAAAAGTTACTATTTGATTCTTTGGTACTCTGAATCTTATTTTAGCAGGCTCTCCGTTTGCAACTCTTCTTTTAGCCTCTTCTAAAGGTATATCTTTACATTTACCATCATAAATAATAGGCTGATTAAGAGTTCTCTGCATATTAGATTTTTTCTCTAATTCTTCGGAAGTACAAAAACAATAGTATGCTTTTCCTTCTTCCATAAGTTTTTCAGTATATTTTTTATATATATCGAGTCTTTCAGATTGAAAATACGGACCATAATCTCCGCCAACTTCAGGACCTTCATCCCAATCTATACCAAGCCATTTTAATGATTTTATAGCCATATCAACAGCTTCTTTAGTGCTTCTTTCCTGATCTGTATCTTCTATTCTTAGAATTAATTTTCCTTTTATAGCTTTGGCATATAACCAGTTGAATAATGCAGTTCTAGCGTTTCCTATATGTAAAAAACCTGTTGGAGATGGAGCGAAACGAACCCTAATATCCGACATAATTTACTCCTTGATTTTTAAACTTGACCTATTATACATTAAAATAAATAAATATCAATTAATATAACAGTTTTATGCAAAAATAAATTTTTAAGCAAATTTAATGATTTTTTGTAGTATATGTGTTATATGTAAATAATTTTGTATTTTAATTACTAATATATGAATATTTTTAATATAAAACTTGAAATATTTTTATTAATATAATATAATAAGCTGCAATTCTA
>CASEHG010000354.1 GCA_949287565.1 uncultured Brachyspira sp. | reverse complement strand
TATAGTGTTTTTAATATTTAAAATACTATAATTATCTACTATTTTTATATTCTATAAACTATTTACGGCATTTTTGTTTAAATTTCTATTATGGCTTACTATTATCAAAGCACAATTAAAAGAAATTAAAGCCTCCTTCAAACGTTCTATTGAATCTATATCCAGATGATTCGTAGGCTCATCTAATATTATGATATAAGGCTTTTTTATAACTGCCATTCCAAGCATTATTTTACGCATCTCACCCGGGCTATGATTCAATGAATTAATAACAGATTTAGCATTGCTTCCTAGCCTATTTACAAAACTCATTAAAAAACCTAATGATTCATGATCTAATGATTTTATATTATAAAAAGTATTATTCCAACTTTCTCTATCTATATCCTGAGGAATATATATTATCTTTTCTTTATCTATAGAATTATTATACATTGCTTCAATTATATAATTTAATAAACTGGTTTTACCTGCTCCGTTTACACCTTCAATGCCTATTCTGCTGTCTTTTTTTACTATAAGTTCGGGATGTCTTAAAACTATACTATTTATTTTTGTTTCTCCTGCCTTTAAATAAAATAAAAACTTACCTTTATATCTTTCTCCAATAAACTCCATATCCATAACTTCTCTTTTCTTAGTATAAAGAGATTCCATTTCCATTACTGTATTATTGTATAAACTTTTAGCCTGTTTAGCCTTAGTTGCAAGCTTTGAATCTTTGCCTGTAAGTCTTGCTGCATCTATTTTTCCCTTAGCATCATGATCTTTTTTATCTATATGTCTTTTACTTCCGCATTTGCTTTTTTTAGAATCCGATTCATTTTGTAGTTTTTTGTATCTATTTTCTAATATTTTAGCTTTCTTCCTGCTTTCCTCATATAAACTAAAATTATAATCTTCTTCAGATTTTTCATATTCTCTGCATTTAGAGTAATTACCTATTCTTATTTTACAATTTCCATTTCTTATAAATATGCATTTTTCTACTAACTCATCAAGAAAATCAATATCATGACTTATAATTATAACTATACAATCTAGTCTTTTTATTACATTAATAAGTATATCTTTGCATTCTATATCAATATGATTCGTAGGCTCATCTAATACCAATATATCAGGATTAGAGTATAAAGCAGAAGCTATTTGAAGTCTTTTTCTCTCTCCGAAACTAAGAGTATCAAACCTATACAAATAACTATAATCTATTTTAAATATAGAAGTTAAATACCCTGAATATGAACTATCATCATAAAATAAATTTTCAGCATTATCAGGCAAATTAATACATTCCTGATCGCAGTAAGCAGTTATAATATTTTTATTTGAATATTCTATGCTTCCTGAATTAGGCTTCAATATTCCTGTTATAAGTTTAGCTAGCGTAGTTTTACCGCATCCATTTTCACCTACTATTGCAGTGCATGAATTATCTATATGAAAAGAAACATCATTTAATATATTATCAGAATTATCATAAGAAAAAGAAACTTTATTGAATTTTATAAACATATATTAACCTCTTAAAAAATAATTAATTTAGTGAGAAACACTTTTTGATTTTTGGTTAATATAATTTATTACATATTTGTATCATACTGAAAAATTTTAAATTTGTCAACTATTCGCCTATACCCATTGGGTACGCTTCGCGGAGGCTTTTCGCACGGTACTGCAAATTATTATGGATAGCTAACTATACATGCGGATGATTACTTATTATTGTATAAAAATCAATAATTTATCTTACAGATAAAAGATATTTAGCCAATATAAAATAATATTTTATTTTATAAAAAAAATATTATTTACATTCATAAAAAATCAAAAATTGACAAAAGATGGTTGTTTAGGTATATACTGAAAATTTTTAAGTTTGTCAAAATTTGTTTTTATATTGTTATTATTTTCGGGGACTAGTCCCCAAACCCCTACTTCTTTTGCCGATTAGGCACCTACTCGGTGGTGACCCAAAGAAGCAAAAGGACTGCATTTTTGACACAAATCTTGGTTTTACCTTATTTTTCAAATAAAACTTAATAATATTTTATACTATTAATAAACAAAAATTACATTTACAAAAAAGTAAAAATTGACAAAAGATAATTGTTTAGGTATATATTGCTCTTATAAAAAATATCAATAAAAAAGACATGCAAAAAAGCATGCCTTTTAAATTTAAAAATAATAAATATCATTAAAAATTAATTAGCATTTCTTTCCCCCCATATCCATATACTGACTGTACATAGGTGAAGGAAGCCCGAAACCTCCAGCTACAGGCATAGTTTCACCTGTTATAAATGAAGAATTATCGCTAGCAAAGAATAATACTGCATTAGCTATATCTTCAGCTGATGCAGGCCTATTTAATGGTACATTCTTCAAAAATGATTTTAAAAATTCTTCTGACATACTTTCCATTGCCCCATCTGTTGCTACAAATCCTGGTAACACAGCATTGCATCTTATATTATTTCTAGCATACTGTACTGCAATATTTTTTGTAAGGAAATTTATTGCTGATTTTGATATACCATAAGCTAGTCTTGACATATCAGGAAAAATACCGCCTACAGATGATATATTTATTATGCTTCCGCCTCCTGTTTTAATCATTTGTTTAACAGCAGCTTTTGAAGGAAGATAAACGCTCTTTAAGTTTTCATTAACTATTTTAAAAAAGGCTTCAGTGTTCCCATTAACTAAATCAAAATCTTTACTAGTATCTGTAGTACCGAAATTATTTACAAGTATGTCTATTCTATTTTCTTTTTTTATAACATCTTCAATCATAGAAGTAAATGTTTCTTCTTTTGTAGCATCAAAATATACAACATCAGCATCGCCTCCATTTTTTATTATCTCATTTGCCACTTCTTTTCCTGCATCAAGTCTTCTTACAGCTAAATAAACTTTCGCCCCATTTTCTGCAAGTTTCTTTGAGCATGCTAAACCTATACCTCTTGTAGATGATGTTACTAATGCTATTTTTTTATCTAAAAGTTTCATAACCATATATCTCCTTTATATTTTATGATTACATTAAATTTAATAAATATTTTTATAATTAATATAACTATTTTAAATATACCTAAACAATTACATTTTATTAATTTATATATTTTGTAAATGTGTTATCAACTTTTTTGCCTCGGCTTTGCCAAAGTTGCTGCCGCAATCACGCTTCGCAAAAACACAAGTGCTATAACCTTATATTATTACAAGATTACTAAATATATGGTAAGACATGGAATTTAACTTAAAAATGCAGCCTTTCGCCTTAGGCGTACTTCGTATGGTTCTTTGCGGCAATACCATACCTACACTTACAGTGGACTTCGTCAGGTACTCCTTTCAGTCGCAGCACTTCCTTCGGTCGCAAACGAACTGGTGGGTGTTACGAAGTACGCAGAGCGGTTGGGCTAGTCCCCACAAATAACCTAAATTTAAAATTATGTTTTTTGACAAACTTAGAAATTTTCAGTATATACCTAAACAACTACATTTTGTCAAAAATAAATTTTTTAAATTTAAAATATTTGCAGGGCTTTGCCCCGCACCCCACTTCTTTTGCGACCGAAAGAAGTACTGTTAAGTATTGCCACAGGCGAAGCCCGCCTACGGCGAGAAGCTTATATCCTCGATAAACTCGGATACGCTTCGCGAAAGGCTATATTTTAGCTTAAATTTAATATTTTATCTTACATGTAAGATAAAATTAGTATTATTTAGTACTAATTTTATACTTGCACTTTTTGGTTCTTTTTGCGGCGGGAAAAAGAACAATAAAAAAATTACAAACTTAAAAATTTTTATTATAACGTCCGCCCTAGATTTATTTAGATTTTGAATTTCTACACCGCACGCAGAATGGCATTATGAATATAAATAGGTTTTGAATGTTAATTTTTATTGTATATAAAATTTAGTTGAACGTGCGTAGAGTTAGTCTTTAATTTAATAATAGCTTGGGTGGGTGCTTTAATTTCTTATTTGGCTGTGAAGATAATAAAAATTAGAATTTCAAAATAAAGTTATATAAGCAAAAGGGTGGGGTTGTAATAAAATTAAAATATAACTTTATAATATAAATAAAAAATATTTTTATATTATTTGAACGGTAATATAGTAATTAATTTGTTGAATGCTTCTTTATATATTGATTGTATTTTAGTTATAACAGATGCAAATATATCAGAATTATCTTTTATTATTGATATAATGAAAGAAACTATAAAAATTGCAATTACTATAATAATTGCTATACATATCAATTTGAATATAAATTTCAATGCTTCTTTTATAAAATCAAAAACTGATTCAATAAATCCTACTGCTTTTATACCTGATCTTACTCTTTTAAAAGTTTTTATTGCTC
>CASEHG010000353.1 GCA_949287565.1 uncultured Brachyspira sp. | reverse complement strand
GTCCTAAATCTTCCTTTGGCGGTGCTGTTTTCCTTGGTAACAGCCAAAAAACAACTATCAAGATCGAAGAAGATATTTAATTCTTCTACCTTCTCCTACCATATTATTCAACCCCTGAAACCCTTCACCGCATGGTGAAGGTTTTCTTTTTACCTTTTCCCCTTTTTTTGTTAATTCGTCTTTTTTTGTCGGTTTTTGTCAGGGGCTGTCGGTTGGTGTCGTATTTTGCCCTTTTTGGTTGGGGTCGGGATTCCACAAATGTCCGGCACATATCTAAATTGTCTATAAAATATGCTAATTTTATATGTAATACATTATAGTTGCATAAATTCAATTAAAAAAAATATTTAAATTTATTGTAAAACTCACATATTTATATAAAGTGATTATCTTATTTAGAAGTTCAATAAAATTTGTTAAATTACTTTGTCATTTACAAAAAAAAGTTAATTATTAAAAAATACTCAAAGTAATTGCAATTAGATAATTTTTTTGGTATACTATTAGTGTGGTGAACTTACCACACCCTTGATAGTTTTCGATTAAATTACCTAAGGGATGAATAATATTAATTACAAACTCTCTTTAGGTGAAAACTAAAGGGAGTTTTTTGCATACAATTTTAGAAAAGGAGATGAAATTTATGATGAGAAACTTTAGAAGAGTATTTTTAGTATTGGGTGTGTTGCTTTTTAGCTTTGTTTTTAGTGGGTGTGATTCCACTGATGATATACTTGGAACTTATTCTTCATCAAATAATGGCACAATCGAAATTACATATTTTGATGGAACAGATGGTGAGTTTGTTGCTAGTGGTTTGGTTTTATCAAGATTAAATAACGGAAATAGCTATACAACTCAAAGTGGAGATGTAGAGTTATTTACAATTTATAGAAAAACAGGCGATGTGTATAGTTTTAGAACTTCTATAGATGGTGTTGCATTTATTGGAACATTTAATTCTGATACTTATATTTTAACTGTAGAGGGGATAAATTATTCGGTGAATTAAAATGAAAAAAATATTTAACTTATTTTTGGTGATATTAATGTTAGTACTGAGTGGTTGTTCACAAAAAAGTGAAAAAAATTATTTAGATAAGATAGAAAATATTAAAATACATTATAACGAACATGCTTTTGACTACTTTACATATGATACGGAAAAGCAAACAATGAAGTATAACTTTGATATATTTTATAATTATGAAGAATTAATAAATTATTTTGAAACTCCTGAAATTTCTAATATTTGTCAATTAGAGAGAAATAACGATATACAATCATATTTTGAAAAATATTATATTATACATTTTGTTAGCTGTTTAGGAACTAGTGATATTGTTGAAGTTGATTTGATAAGTGGCGATGCTTTGTCATTTAATGTGAATGTTATCACACTTACAGATGAGTACGGCTATGCTGAAGAAGGACTAATGGTAGATTCATATTTTTTTCTAGTGGATAAAAATGAAGTTGAAAACAAAATAATTAAACATCAAATATCTTATGAGAGTAGAGTGAAAAATAATTAATTTATGGAAAGGAGCAAATAATGAAATATTTCAAAAAACCACTTATATTTGCCTTATTGTTTTTAATTGTTGGTTTTCCGCATTATGTAATGGCATATGAAAATATAACAATTGATGAAAACATAAATAAAAAAAGCATTGTATTTGAAGGAGCATTATATTCTTTTGGAGAGGATATTGAAGAAGTTGAAGAAATAAGTACTGAATTTGAGTACTCTCAAATTAAATTTTTTTTAGAAGAACCGGAGTCTTTTCAAGATATTGAATTTGATAGACCTTCAATTGGTGATAATTTTTATGAGTCTCAAGCACTGTTAAAAGAAACAAGGGAAAAAATTAAAAATTTTATATATGAATATAATTATGGTATCGCTAGTGACTTACAAGATGTTCTTAATTTAGATAATATAATAATTGGTGAATATTCATTTACAATTGATTGTATAATTGAAACTGATGAGATTAATGAAAGTTTGATTTCGAATTTAGAATATGTTTTAAATTGTGATAATGTAATTGAAGAAATCTATATATCAGAGATTTTAATTACAGAAAACGAATTAACAAACATGTTTCCTAGAATTAACGTTGATTCAATGATTTCATCTGGTCTTTACACTGGTAGAAATGTAAATGTTGGAATTGTTGAATCGGGAGCGGTTCCTAGAATATCTAGTTTTACAAGTGATTATTCAGGGCGAAATATTACTATTAAAAGTGGGTCAAGTGGAGTTAACGATCATGCTGACCATGTAACAATGATTGCTGTAGGTAATAATGGGATTGCTAGAGGTAGCAATATTTTCTTATCGAACTCAACAGGAGGAGCGGAAGAATATTTAAATTGGATGATTGAAAATAACGTTAATATAGTTAATACTAGTTTTGGGTATAAGGATGAAGCGGCTAGTGGAACGTATACTAGTGAAGCTAAAAGAATTGATCAAATGATTAGAAATTCATTTATAACAATGGTGGGTTCTGCAGGAAATTCTAACACTAGTCCAACATTGAGAGTTACAGGCCCTAAAACAGCATATAATTACATTACTGTAGGAAACAGTGGTACAACCACAACTACTAGAGTTGCAGGTTCTTGTTATGTTGAACAATCAGGATATGGTGCTAGTAAACCTAATTTAATGGCTCCAGGAACTGTAACTACAAATGCTTATGGTGGTGTAAGTAAAAGTGGTACTAGCTTTGCATCACCTCAAGTTGCAGGGTGTTTAGCATTATTAATGGAAGAATTTCCTTTCTTAATTGCATATCCGGAACTTTGCTTATCAGTTGTAACATCTTCAGCTTCGCCAATGTCATCGACATATAATACTTTTAGTGGGGATAATTATTATAATCAATCTGGTTTACATAACGAAATAGGGGCTGGTTTGTTAAATTATGAAAAAATGAGAGAAGCAATGAATAATTATGTTTCTATCACAAGAGCTAGAAATTCTGCAATTGAAGATTTAGATGATAATGGTGAAACTTTAGAATTTACTGCTAGTAAAAATCAAAGAGTAAGAGCTTCTTTAGCTTGGTTAGCAAATGGAACAGACGAAAATAACTTTACTGATTATGATTTATATTTGCAAAGAAAGCAAACTGATGGTTCTTATATTACTTTAATGTTTATTAACGGAACAGAAAACAATGTTGAATTCTTAGATTATACATTCGGAAATGATGGTACTTATAGATTGTTAATTAAACAAAGAGAAGTTAATGTAAAGAAAGATTTACTTGCAATGTCTTATGTTTTAATTGATGGCTCTGTTGGTGGAAGTAAAAGCGGTGGTAATGTATCGCATGTATGCAATAATTATATAGATACAGGCTCTAGCTCTGAATATCACATTGATAAGTGTGATTGTGGGTATAATAGTTATGAGTTACATAATAGATATATAGATGGCGACCATATTAAATGTACTGATTGTGATTGGATAAAAGAAATAGTTAATGATTCAATTTTATCAACAAGTTATGGGTTTACTGAAGAATATAATTTTAATATTCTTACAGGTGAAGTTTCTACCACTAGCGGTGATATTGTAAATATTGAAAGACTGAGATGTGGATATATATCTGATTCATATTTAACAATGTCTGCTAAAAGAAATAATGCTGGAACTGCATATCTTCAATATAATTTTGACTATGGAATACATAGTATAACCTATGATTTAGGGTTGTGGAGTGATAATGAATCACTGAAATTGAATTCATCCATTAGATTAGAAGCTCTAAATTCTGAAGGTATATGGGTTACTGTAAGGGTGTTTGACCCATATAATATGTCGGTTGATAAAGATAATTTGTTAACTTATACAGATGTTATACCTTTCTTAACGTATAGTTATAGATTTATTGTAGAAACGAATATGGTGCAAAATGAGAATAATAGAGGTAGAGTTGTAATAGGCGATATTGATATTGTGGGATACGAAACAGCACAACATGTTCATTCCTTTACTAATTGGGTTTATAATGATCATGTGACTCATATTGAAAAATGTGATTGTGGTTTAATTGGAACAACAACACGCCCACATGTAATCAGTGCTTCCGAAAGTGGAAATAGATATGCTACTTGCTTGGAATGTAATCATTTACTTGATTTGACTACAGATATGGGTATTGTTCAAATGAGTTCTAACACTCCAATATTGATTACTACAAATGGTAGCTACATTTTACCTAATGGAATTGTAGTATTAGTTGATGATGATTTAGATGCGTATTTTTTGGGTACATTAATTTTTTATGAGCAAAATGAAATTCCAACAATTGAATAAATAGTTTTTAAATCGAACTTAGAAGATAATAAATCTAAGTTCGATTTTTTCAGTTCCATATATTAGAAATTAAGAAGGTATATTGATAATAATGACTGAATGAGTTGATTATACTATATCAGGAATCATATTTAAACTTCAAAAAACGTTATGTATAAAAATATCATAAGGCTTTTGGATAAAAAAATAATTATAATAATTGCAATTAGATAATTTTTTTGATATACTATCAGTGTGGTGGACTTGCCACACCCTTGATAGTTTTCGATTAAATTACCTAAGGGATGAATAATATTAATTACAAACTCTCTTTAGGTGAAAACTAAAGGGAGTTTTTTGTATACAATATAAAAAGGAGTTGAGTTTTATGACAAAGAAATTTAGCAAACTATTTTTAGTATTGGGCGTGTTACTTTTTAGCCTCGTATTGTCTTCTTGTTATAAAGAAGAAAGATTTACTTTTAAAGAAGGAAAATATGAATATTCGGGTGAAAGTTTTAATTTTTATAATGAAATTAACATTAAATATATATCCTTAGATTTTAGTAAAGATAATATTGAAAACAAAGATAGTAGCATTTTAACGAATAGAAAAAACAATGAGTCTTTTTATGTTGATTTTTATTTTGAAAATGATAAAAACGAAGGTGTATATTGCACTTTTGAATATAACGGAAAAGTGGGCGATCAAACTGATAGGTATCACATTAAATTAGATGTTTCAAATTTGATTAAATGTGAGAACTCTTTTATTGTTATGGTTTTAGAAATTAAAAATTCTAATTATTATATAGAGAATAAACAAGACTCTGAAGCTAATCAGATTTTTCTAACAATAAATAATTTTACTATAGATGAAAACATTATAACCGAATATTCTTTTCCTTCTAAATTAATATTAAAATATGTTGAGGAGAAATAAAATGAAAAAAATTTTAATAATATTTATGATGTTATTTTGTGTAATCTCCATTAATAATACAATAATAATAAATGCTGAAGGAGAAAAAAATGAAGAGATTGTTTCGAAATATGAGACTTGGGGGTCAGATTTATCTGAAGAAGAATTAATACAATATTATATTGATAATGGTATAAGACCTGCAAATGCACCTGCTGGTAGTGGGACAAGATTGCACTATAGTGATGTTTCCGCTCGTCCTAAATCTTCCTTTGGCGGTGCTGTTTTCCTTGGTAACAGCCAAAAAACAACTATCAAGATCGAAGAAGATATTTAATTCTTCTACCTTCTCCTACCATATTATTCAACCCCTGAAACCCTTCACCGCAT
>CASEHG010000352.1 GCA_949287565.1 uncultured Brachyspira sp. | reverse complement strand
GATGTATTCAATAATGATATTTCTTTTAAACCTGAATAACTACTAAACGCATTTGACATATTCGTAATAGAAGATGTATCTATCTCTGGTACTTTAGTAATCAAACTCGTAAATCTTAAACTTGTCCCAGTAGGATTTAGATTAATATAATTACTTACATCATCTCCAGTAGTAGCTGTTCCTTCTACACCTATAATAGTATTACCAGCAACTATCTTATCTGCTGTAAGACCAATAGCAGTAGCTATGTCTAAATAATCTGCATTAAAATTCATACTTACATTGCTATCTAAAATTTGTTTAGTAGTATTTATTGTTGTTAAATCTAGTGTACTATCTTCCGTATTATTAGCTACACCAGCATTACTTACTGTAAAAGTTCTTGAATTTGGAAATAACGGTAAAGTACCAGTAATTTTTTCTCCGTTTACGTACGCTGTTTTATTTATTGTAATATCATTTGCTGTAGCATTTGCATCACTAGTATCTATTCCACCAGTTTCAGCTGTACCTTCTACTCCAAGTATAGTATTGCCTTTTACTAGCTTTTCTGCGGTTAGTCCAATAACATTGGCCACATCAGCAAATTCAGCATTTAGTTCAACGCTAGCATATAGACATTTTTGTTCTGACTTATTTAGATTTTGATTACTAAACTCCAATACATCAATCATTGTAGGGTCTTCTAATGATTTTTGTACTTGTTTAGTCGAAACATTTACATTAGTATCAACAAATATTGGCGAATATGATGCATTGTCCATTATAGTACCAGTCATTTTACCATTTGGTCCATAAGCTGTTTTACCATATAAAATATCATTTACGGTAGCTGTAGCATCTGAAGTATCCAATCCTGTTTGCATAGTTCCTTCCACTCCTAAGCAGGTTACACCCTGCTTAAGATTTTCTGGTAAAAGATTAGTATTTTTATCTTCTAAAATTAAATTTAATTTATCTTCTAGTGAACTTGCCATTAAATTACACCTCCCTTTATAAATTCTCCACTACCACTATTAGTATACATTTTTTCAGTTATATAATCATATAACCCTATTTCATTTGTAACTAAATTCATAGTTGGTAATAGATTATGTGTTAACTCGTCATTTTCGTAAACTTCCACTGCGTATAATCTAAAACTACCTTTTTCATTATAACGATTATTATTACATATTTGTAATATTCCACTGTTCGTTGTAGAAGAATAACTTTTTGTAACGTTCAATTTATTTGATTTGTATAATACTTGATTACTTGTTATAGTAAGAGTTACATCTTCTGAAGTTACACCTGATGTAATCGAAATACTTGGTCCGAAAAGTTCTCCTCCACATTCATATCCATGTGAGTTAAATCCTGAGCCGTATATATAAATCTTATCATTATTTGTTGTACCAAATAAAGATTGTCCTCCTGCGATTTTCATAGGTTTATATTTAAAAATTAATTTCATCCTATTGTTAATCGTTATATCTGTTACTAAATATTGTGTTCCGCTAGTTTCAATATATTCTAACTTTCTAAATGGATTACTTTCTACTCCAAGAATAGTATTACATAACTCCTCAGAAGTTTGATAAACAAGTGATGTAGTAATATCAAAGGCCTTTATAGTTCCTCCACTAGTATAACCCAAAGGAATTGTTTGGTCTTCTTCTGAGCTATTATAAGTTAACTTCCCATTATTAGGCATAGTACCAATTCTTAAACCTGAATTGTTATAAAATTCATTTCCTTCTAATACATATTCTGGCGGTATAGTTACACTAGGGTCTAGATATGTATATAAATATCCATTTCTTTCTAAGCTAATAAGTTCTTGCTCACCTAAAACAGGTACAAATTTATAACCATTATTACCACTATCCATGAAATATAAAAATTCATTTGATAATGGACGTCTTATACCTTCAGCACTAGACACTCCAGACGTTAATTTTACAGAATTCATCTTAGTTAATGCAAGAGATGTAAAATCTATGTAATATATCGTTAAAGTATTATTTATAACTTTAAAAATAAAATTATCATTATACCATTGATAACTATTATCAGCTAATTCAGAAAAAGTATACACAGTTGTATTAGCATAATTTTTTAACACACCATTTTGTAACCAATATTGGTCATTAATCATACAAATATCACCTGTATTACTCATTGTTATTATTCTACTATTACTTGCTGTATCAAAAATAAAACCATGATTACGTGCTACTTTACCAAAGCATCCTACTAAATACCTACCTGTGCTATCCCATTCTGTCTCAAATGGACTACCATCTAGCCAGTTGTGTACACTATAACTTGGAAAGTATTTTCTAGTAATAACTTTACTGGTATCATTATATTCCATAATACTAACTGCTATATTTCCCTCTGAAAAACCAGCTCCTGGTTGATGGGCAAACGCTACTAAATTTGGATTCGTTGGATTAGCAGCCATACAGATTCTAAATGCAGACATACTATATACCCAACCATTATATGAATAAGATGTAGTATTTTCTAATGTGTACTCAGTAGGATTTACTTCAAACACTTTAACTATACCGTTATACTCACCACAAGCAGTCCATATATTTAAGTTCCCATTTTCGTTCAATTGTTTGCTAATAGCAGCAGCTCTAAAATTACCACCACCATATTCAGAATTCGTTATAGTTAAAACAATATCTCCTAAATTATTATCTGATGTAATAGTCCTTACAGTAACATTACTTGCAGTTCCTTTACTTCCACATACTGCTAATTTGTACTCGTCATTAATATCTAAAATAGTAGAATTTAGCACCAACCCAGTTAATACATTTATTTTTACATCTTGATATTGATAGGAAGGAATTATAGTGCCAGTAACTTTACCACCATTAATATAAGCTGTTTTTGGATTTATTATATCATCTACTGTAGCAGTAGCGTCTGAAGTATCTGAGCCTGTTTCAATACCTGCTATTTCTGTATCAAAATTAGCAGCTGGTATAGGGTCTTCTGTACCTTTTTTAGCTCTTATTGCGTCTGCCACATCTTCTAAGAAATTAGTTAAATTACTTGTATCTGCCATTAATATTCACCTCCTAAAACATTATATACTGCATCATCTATTGCCTTATTCATTTGTTCTGTTGTTGGGTAGTTAGATAAATCAATACTTACATTTCCTAACATTTCCCATTTAGCTTCATTCATTAACCAATAATATTCGTCAAAAGTTCCATTTGAAGCAGGCACTAAATATATTTTATTTTTTTCACCTGTTTCAGGTAATTTATCTACAGGAACAAATAATTCCATAGATATTTGAGCTTGAGTTTTTATTTCTCCGTCAGTATCAATATATTTATTAACTTGTGACTTAGAACTTTTATATAACTCAGCCATTATAGCACTACCTGGTGATATTATATTACCTTGACCGTCAGTAATACTACCGTCTGGATTTAACCACTTATTAGGTATTGCTTTACTCAATTCATAAACTTGAGCATTCATATTGCTTGTATCTGACATATATTCTCCTCCTATCCTTTATTTTTATTAGTAGCTTCTTTTAATACTTGTAATTCTTTCTTTAGTGTACAGTTTTCTTCATATAACTCCTTTTTATCAGCTTGTAATTCTGATACTAAAGTTTCTAATCTATGAGTTTCTTTTTCTAATAACAATTTATCAGATTTTAATTTATAATTTTCTTGTTCTAAATTAGCCACCCTTTCTTCTAGTTTTGCCATTCGTTCGTTCATACGTTGGTCTATTTCTAACAAACTTTTAATATTTGTGTTATTGGCCTCTGCATTAAGTTTCTTCTTTTCAGTAAGCGCTTTTATAACGACACCTACGACACCACCACCAAATAAAGCGACTACTACGGTTATTATATTAGCAACATCTATCCCTGACATTTATTTTCCTCCTTCTTAATTTGGTGTAGTATTTTTCGCTAATTTATCTGCTCTTTTTTCCAAATATTCTATACTTCTGATTCTATAATTTAACACAATTTCAATTACTACTACTGTTATAAGATGATTTCCTAATGATACTAAATTAGGATTCATTTTGTAACATAAAAAGGCTTGCAAACCAATTAACATGGCCATAGTAAAACGTAATATTTTAGCATTTGTTTTACATTCAGTAAATCTTTGTTTTAGATTATGTATCAAACTACTAATAAGTAAAATCACATTCATAATTGATAAAAATATTAGCACAAACGTATTACATTCGGCGTTTCCTTGTATAGTTTTAACAATCGTATCTACCAACTGAACAATTGTTATACCAACTAAAGATAAATAAAAATACTTAATATATCTTTGTACTAGTTGCTCCATATAATCACCTCCACTTAACACATTTTACAATACATATCTTCTATTTGTTAGTTGTTGGTGCATTAGACTTACCCAGTCATTATATACATTTTGTTGTCCTAATTCTGATTGTGACCCTAATCCTTCAGCTCCTCTGTTCAAATAAGCAATACAAGCGCATTTTACAATTACTGGCCAGCAATCATTCATTAGACTTGCATTTATAAATCTGTTAGTCCATTGAGCAGCCTCGTGTATAACCATTTCACACACGTCTTCTAATATTTCTAAATTATTTCTTTCAATTGGTTCTGCATTATGAGCTCCATTTAAAGCCTCAGCAGTACCTTCTGTTGAAATATAATAATAGTCTAAATTAGAAATCAAATAAATTGGATATACTACGTTATTTTCAATAACTACTCTGTCTTCTGGATATAAACGTCCAGCATAAAACTCATAACTAACACCGTCTATTTCTATTAGTCCACTATTAGTACCGTTTATATCTGTTTCGTATTTTATTACTTCTCCGTCCAACATAAACTGAACGTATACGTGGTTTGATGAATTATTCACATCACCTTTCATATCCGTTCTGTTTATTGGAAGGTAAAAGCTATTACTTACTGCTCCATTAAAATTTAATACGTCTGGAACTACATTTCCTATCTCTGAACCATATATAAATAACGCAGAAATCTCTCTTCTAGTGCTATCTACTAAATAACCACGATTAGCTACCCACCACGCATAATTTTTTGTTTTTTCCTGTATTAAAGCGACTTCTTCGTTGGTGAAACCGCCGTTAGAAACAGTCAAAAATGAATCCGTATGTCCTTCGATTGGAGACAAATCAGAGTGAACAGATACCATTTCTTTATCACCTCTGTAGTTTTTTCCTAGCATACGTTTTGTTTTTTCTACTATTTTTTCAAATGTTATATCTCCCTCTAGCATATAGTCGCCTCCTTTTCTATATAAAAAATCAGATTGTTGTTCACAATCTGACTAAAATCTCTACTGTTATCTCAATTTAGCACAATTGAAAGGATAACTACACAAAATTAGTCAATTGTGATTTTGTTCATAATAACAGTATATTATATTTTAATTTATTTTTCAAATGGAGTACAACTCTCTACACACCAGTAGAGCCAAAGCCTCCAACTCTTGTTTTATAAGGATTTGAGATATAATCGTCTTCAGTTTTATCAAACTTCATAATAATTCCTTGACCTAATTTTTCTCCTTTTTTAATTACAACGTCTTCGTCTAAAATATTATAAAATTCAAATCCTATTTCTCCGTCATTATCTGGATTACCGTAATAGTCAGCGTCTATTACACCTATTCCATTTGCTAAAATTAATCCTTTTTTACTTGGATTAGATGAACGGTTAGCTAAAATTAATACTTGATTAGGCATTAATTCACATTTTACTCCAGTCATAACTCTTGTTAATTTTTTAGCCGGTAGAGTAACATCTTCAATTGCAAAGAAGTCATATCCAGCACTATTTAAAGTTGAACGCTCTGGAAGTTTTATATCTTCTGTGATTTTATTTACTTTTTCAAATTTAACCATTTTTATTCTCCTTTTCTTTTAATAAATACACACCACTATTAAATAAATTATTATAATAAGTATTTTCTCCTTGTGCAATTTCTTCTGTGTATTTAGTTAAGTCTATAATTTTCTTATCTTTTAAATATTCAACAACCATATGTCTAGTTTCGTGGATTACTATATCGTCTAATAAAGAACCTTTGTATAAGTCTACAGAAATATTTATATAATATACACCATTCCATTCGTGAAATGTACCTAATAATATTTCATCTCCTGCATTAGCTTCGTAGCCTTTGTCTCTGTATCGTACAAAACAATACTCTATTGGTTTATCTATGGTTATACCCAAACCGTCTACATACGACTGTGACGCTTCTTCAATTGACTCTGGGTTTATTTTATATCTAGTCATATACAAACTTGAAGTAGGGTCAATGACATAAGTAGTCATAAACCCAATAATTAAAACTATAAATATTACAATAGATACCCAAAACATAAGTCTACCCCCTAAAAACCATTGCCATTTTATCTTAAACATAATTATCCCTCCAATGGTTCACTTATCAAGTCAAATGCGTCTTTTTCTACGATTGAGACTTCATTATCTTTTACTATCAACAAATGATTTTTTGTAAATCTATCTGTACCACCAATGATATAGCAGTCGTCAGTCTCGTGAGTTACTGGAATACCCATAAACTTAAATGACCACGGCATATTATTATATACATTATCCGTTTGTGTTAGTCCATACGCAATTAATTCTTCAAATGTAGTAGCTTCTACTATCATAGGTTTCATTTTAAATTTAGCCATATTATCAATCCTCCTATTAAATTTTTTTAAAATAAAAAGACGGGTCTCCCCGCCTTATTTTATACTCTTACACAGTCTTTCATATTAACAGCTGCGGTAACTGCTGTACCTTTACCGATTACTACTCTATCTCCTGATACTTCAATTACGTCAAACACATATCCATTTGTCCAACTTGCTAATTTTATACCAGAATAAGATTTTGTACCTGTAAATTTAACTTTGCAACCCTTTGTGATTGCTGGAGTAGCCGGTGTTGAAGGTTTTAAAGATGAAGTTTGTTTCTCTGTATAATCTAATGCTATCCAACCAGCACCTGATTTCAATTTACCCCATTTAGAAGCACCTTGACCGTCTGATTCAGCTACAATTGTATATACACCTCTATCTTTTATTGAACCATTTGTACCATAATTAGTACCAGGTCCTTTTCTGATATTTAGTACATCAGTTGTTACTTTTACTAAATAATTAGTAGAAGTTTCTGAAGGTGTTGAAGGAGCTGGTTTAGAAGAACCACCTAATTTAGAATTTACAGTGCTTACTAATTCTTCAAATCTACCTTGTAGATATGGTCCTGGACAAGTTGTAGCAGTAAACATATTGTGTCTTGTAAGTGAACCATTTGGTGTACCGTCATATTCTAATTTAAAATTATATCTTTGACAAATGTCTACACATAAGTTTACTAAAGAGTTCCAAGAAGCGTCTGATATAGGCCAGTCTCCACCATTTTGAGAGTTAGATACTTCAATTGTAATGGCTTGACAGTCATTAGCTTTATTTGAAGAAGTATATGCTCTATTATTTTCGTCTACGTAGCAGATTATTTCTCCATTGTAGCCGATACCATAGTTGGCACTGGCTTGTCTACTTCCATTTTGGAATAGTTCACCACATCTTTTTGCTGTTAATTTCCCAGCCATATGATGAGGTGTTATTTTACATACTTTATAACCACTTCTACCTTTTGAGTAATTGTTTGTGTGAGCAGGCATAAAGCTCTGAGCTAATTTTGAATATCCCATTATTCTTCACCCTCCTCTTTACCATTTGAAAGTTCTTGTTCCATTTCTGGAGTTAAAATAATTTCTTCTTTTTTATTTTGTTTTTTATTACTTAACATTACTTTGAACCTCCTGTTATTTCTTTTATTTTATTCACAGCTGTACCACCGATTTCATAAATACCGATAGATATGCTTAATAGTATAAATACATTAATTATACCTGATACGATACCAGCAAAATCATATTGTCCTACATATATAATACGAAGTCCTCCGATTATTACTGAAAATACTAGGGCAAGCCATTTTGTGTCAAATTTTTCTGGTAAATATTTTTTGAAAACTTGAGTAAGTAATGTAATTATAGCACTGCAACCAGCAATTGTACCTAAAATTTCAATACTAACAAATTCATTCATAATTTTACCTCCTATTTTTTAGTTTTGTTTATGTTTTTGTATAATTAAAACTGTCTTCTATTTATTGGGTCGTGCGCACGCTCGTGAGGAGCCACTATATCAGTTTCTTTTAGTCTTAATGATAAGTTTAGTCTCCTTAAAGAATAAACGCCTGAAATCGCGTCGTAGGCCTCTACAGTGTATGTATATTTTTTGTATGGTGGGAATAATTTAAACCCATTTAAGTCTGCTTCAGCTTCTTTTGCTACATACACAATTGAACCAACTGGATATTTTGGTGATTTTTCTGATTTTTCAATAGTTTTAGCTGATTTCTTTTCTACTTTTTTTTCTGTTTTTTCTTTCTCAATTATCACTTCTGGTGCTTTTACTTCTGTAACTTCTTCTGGAGCTATGTTTTTAGCTTCTTCTTCAGATATAATATCATTTTCGTTGATTACTACAGGCTCTTTTTCAATTATTTCTTTATTTTTTGTAGTTTTTTTCTTACTAGCCATTGTAATTTCCCTCCTTTTCTTTATTTAAGTGTCTTTCTTTTCTTGCTTTTCTGCAAAAATGACACCTTTTTGGTGGTAAAAACCCTTTTTCTTGGTAAAAGGCTTGGTCTCTTTCCGTGAAATTAAAGTCTTCACCACAATCTTGACATTTTATAACTTGATTTGACATATTTTTAGGCTCCCTTCTGTAATTTTTTATTGTTTTTTACTAGAGAAGTTAAAATTAAACTCTGGCTCAGCTTTTTTCTTTTTAGAGTCACCTAATAATACGTCTGGGTGGTCTTTTAATAGTGTTTGTACTCTAGCATTTGTAGCTTCTAGGAATATTTGGTTTCTTTTATCTACGTAGTCTTCAATTTCTTCATCAGAAGATACGTCTTCAGCACGAAGAAGTGATAATAGACGTGGGTCATATCCTTTTTCTGCTACTAGAGCACTAATTTTATCTCTTCTTCTGATTAGAGATAATTCTTTTTCATACTCAGCGATTTTAAGCTCTTGATTATCTATTTGTTTTTTATATCTTTCTTCTACGCTTAATTTAGCCATTTCTTCGGCTTCCTTTTTCTTTTGTTCAATTTCTTCTAAGATATTTTCTCTCATTTTTTCTTTTTCTGTGTTTATACTAGCTTTTAGAGCTGTAGTTTGTTTGTCGTGCTCTGATTGTTGAGCTTTTAAGGCTTTAGCTATAGCCTTTTCCATTTTTTTATCAAATTCTGCTTGTAATTTTGGGTCTTGAAGTAACACGTCCAAGTTTTGTGTTTCACTTGGTGTAGGTGTGTTAATTGTGTTGTTTAATGTTGGTTGATTTTGATTTGGCTCCATTTGAGCGCCTCCTTGATTTAATTGATTTTCTTCTTCCATAATAATCCTCCTATTAAATTATTAATTATTTTTTATATATGTTATCAGGGTCGCTGGTGTAGCGACACCTGTTATAACCTGTTATTTATTTTTTATTTATTAGGTCTACCCTCTCTTGTTTGGGTTTTTTTAATATTTTTAGTCTTATCTGGTACTAACTTTGGTTTATTTTGTGTTTTTGCTTCAATTTGGTTATTTGTTTGTGGCGCTGTAGTAGAAGCGGTAGAAGTTTTGGTATTAGTGTTTGTTGCAGTAGGTGCGTCCACATCGTTAGGGCTAACAAAATCAGTATCTGGAGCAACTGTTTCGTAAAGAATTTCGGTTTCTTCTTCTTTGTTCTTCTTCTCTGTAGCGTAGTCATAACCAAGATTTGATAATAAAGTCTTTTGAGATAGTATGCCGTTTAACGCTAATTGTTGATTTATGTTTTCGTCTGTCATACTTGGTAAGTTTGTGCCGATAGTGATTGTAATGTCGTCTATATTATATTTTGTTGAAGAGATTAGGTTAATTCTCGAAAAGAAGTTAGCCCATCTATGTTTTATTAGTGTCGTAACACCCTGTCTTACGTCGTCTAACATTAGCGCCATAGTATAAAACTTACGGTCGATGGCAGAGGCATTCATATCTCCTGAATTAAAGGCTGCGTCTGAGGTATTAGGAATACCTGAGATTTGAAAAATACTGTCAACGTAGTATTTCAAATACTTCGTAGCGTCCTCTGCTTGGACTTCTTTTAGTAGCCAAGATACGTCTCCACCTTCTTGAACAAAAAATGTCTTTGAGTTCATTAAATACTCGTCTTCAACAATACGTGCTGGGTTTAGTATCTTCTCTGGATTAGAAGAAGAGATAGCTTTTGCTGGGTCAAAGTCTGGATTAGGTATTGTTAGTGGGTTTTCTGGTCTGTATCCAGAGATTTTTAGTTTCGCGTCTGTATCGTTATAATGATATAAATTATTAATATTATTCATTATCTCTTCATAGTTTTGAACTAGAGAAATAATTGGGTCTATAATACTTACCTGTGGGTCTGGTTCAAATACAGAGAATGTAGGTATATTATGAGTACTAGGTTTTTCTTCTTTTAGAGTTATGACAGTTTTATATTTTGAAGTCGCGTCCTCATTTGTAGTTTTATCATATATAGAAGTTCCGTAAAAATTAGTATATGGGTTACATTCAATACAATAATATAAGGTATGCTCTTGATTATCTTCTGAGTTACGTGCTTCTAAGGTATATACAGTGACAAGGGCTACAGCATTTTGTTGCTGTGCATCAGATATATCTGTAGGGAATAATGCTACGGTATTTAATGCAGATAGAGGATAATATGTATAATTTGGGTCATTAGAAGAAGTAGAAGAAGTGTCATCTATTGATTGTGATTGATTGTTTATTAAATCCAATTGACGTTCGTAGCAAGCACCATATAGAACAGCGTCGTGAAATAATGCTTTCAATACTTGTTTATCATCGTTTTTAGATGATAGAGTAGTAATTATGAATTTCAATTGAGCTGCTGTATCTGGGTCAAGAGGAGAGGTGTGGCTTGGATGTAGTAAACGATAAGCTGGCTCTTCTGATTCGTCAATTATTTCTGCATTATATGTAATTTCTCCTGAAAGATAGCCTGCTGCTAGGTCTGTTATGAATTTTTCAAAGAAAATTTGCACATTTCCTTCAGAAACTGAAGTGGTTGAAGTAATACCACGAAGGTATCTTTCGTTTATAGCTTGTCTTTTTTGTAAAACAGCGTCGACTTCTGAAAATAAGTCTTGTATTTTACCATTTGTATATTCATCTTTGATATTTTTGGTAAGTTTTATCATAAAATAGTTTACCTCCGTTCACTTTTATATTTTTTATTATAATATTTTTTATTTTTTATTGCAAGTGGAGTACAACTTTGTTGTCTTTTCTTTTGGCGAGGGGGGTCTTAATAAACAAGAGAGGTGTTGTCTAAATATTCCCGGTGTATGTTTTGGGGGTCGCCATGCATCTGACAAGCTCTAAAAGATATACTATGCCTACGTTTGCAGGTTTTATGGTCTGTTACAAAATATATGATACATAATTGACTTATGATTAAAATTATAGTATAATTAAAGTACAATATGATTTTAAATATAACATATATTTATATATGTTATAGAGAAAAAGACTATAAAAAACAAATGTAAAAATAATCACATTGTAGACTAGTGTAAATCTATTAGGGTAGCAATAGGTACATATACCTCTATTGCAAAGCCCATTGTAGTAGGTGCTATTATTGGCAAATTCAACCTATTACAAAGGAAGGAGTAAAATATGAATAATATGGAATTTTTACACGAATTAAAACCACAATTTGAAGGTACAAAAAGTTTTTACAGAAAGGCTAACGTTTACAGAAATGGACAAGGTAAAATATTACTAATGTCATACACTACAATAGTAGCAGAAATAGTAGACGAAGCAATAAGTCCAACAGGAAAAAGACAAATCAATGTATTTGGTTGGTATTCAAAAACAACAGCAAGACATATAAACGAGTTCGCACAACAATATGGGTTTGACCGTATGAGTAAAAAGACTATGGAAGGAGGTGTTTAATATGCAAAAAACAGTAAACGCAAAAATATTTGCTATCAAGTACAAATTACTAAAACTATTAACAAATTCAATAGAAAAAGACAAAAATGCAATAAAATCAGGTGCAAAAATAACTTTTAACGATTATTGCAAAATTCAATTAGTAGATTGCACACGCACAAGTTATTCAAAAGAAGACCAAGCAAAACTTGACGAATATGCAAATAAAATGCTTATAAGCAAACAAGTAACACATTACACAAGAATAGACATTGACAACATTCCACAAGAAGTAGACGACAAAGTCAATGAAATACTAAACACACTAGAAGACAACCAAGATAAAGACATAAAAAGAGTTGCTAGTAAAGTAGCAAGTAAAAGATAGGGGGTATCCCTTAGGGCGACCCCTTAATTGACCCCATATAGAAAGGAGTAGGTATAATATGAAACAATACCAAATAAAACTACTAAATGATATAAAAGACAATAAAAATACTTATACGTGGAGTGATATTCAAGATATATCACAAGCCCTATTCATAACAGAAGAAAAAACAGACTTACTAAGTGTACTAAAATCTAAAGAATACAACGACTTTTTAGCAGAAGCAGAAAAAGTATATTATGAGGAGGTGAAATAATATGGAAGAAATTAAAAACATTCATAATTGTAAATATGACCTAAACGGAAACCTATTCTTTGAGGCCAACGGCAAAAAATACACAATGACAGCAAAAGAAGCCCTAGAAATAGCATACACATTATTCGACAGTGTAGGTCATAGTTATGACGAGCTAGACGAGATTAGCGACGAGTTAATATAGTCTAGCTCTTATTGTACCAGTACACAAAGGGCGATAAGTCCTTGCAGTGCATAAAAACAAGTGAAATTGCACTAAAAAATAACTTGTTATATTATTGACTTTTAATTAAAATTATAGTATAATTAAAAGTGAACATATACGGACACTGTTAAAGAACAGAAATCTAAACCGTATATTTTAGAAAGGAGCATATAAAATGCAAATCAATGGAAAAGACGTAGTAAAAATTAAAGCAAGTGAGTTTAAAGAGTTATTAAAAGATAAGGTCAACTTACTTGTATATGGACAAAGTGGTTTAGGAAAAACCTCTATTGTTAAAAACTACGCAACAGAAAACGACCTTAAATTAAAGATTATCAACTTAGCCACAAAGCTACCAGAGGCTATTGGTGGTATTCCATACGTAACAGATAAAGACTACTATAAGGAGCTCTTATCTATCGAACTTAAAGAAGTATTTGACGACGACGGCGAGGGTTGGGTAATATTCTTCGACGAGATTAACCAAGGTAGCCCAGAGGTATTCAATACTTTATATGGAATATGTTACCCAATGGGCGAAGATAGAATATGGGCAGGACATAGCTTATCTAAGGCACAAATCGTTGCTTGTGGTAACTTAGCAGACGGTACTGACGGTACGGTCTACTTAAATGACTTACCAACACCATTACACAATAGATTTTTTGTATATGAGTTAACACCTAACAGAAAAGACACAACAGAATACTTAAAAGCTAAGTGGAAAAACATACCACAGGTTGCTAAGTACATAAAGACTATGCTTGACGCAAATATAAGCCCAAGAGATATAGACCTATGCTTAGACATACTAGCATATAACAAAAATGGACTATTATTACAAGCTAAGTTAGGCAGTGCCTTGACAGCTAAGATATTTGACTTACAAAAAGGTATTAAAAACCTTGACCCAGCAGAGCTAATCAAAAATGCTAGAAAAGTATATGAACAATTTAAGGAAGACGGCGAGGTAATGTTTGGAGCTGAAACAATTACAACTGAGGCAGAGCTTAGAAGTAAATTTGAAGAGTTTTTAAGCGACGAGGAAATTGCAGGAGTTATGAAAGGAGATGAATAGTTATGGCAAATCCATTCTTGAACAATGACTGTCGTGACGTTGAAACGGCAGTCTTATTAGAACAAGCATACCAACACGACATAGGTAATGCAGTAGCTTTCACAGACGGCGACAGAATATTCATAAACACAGACGATAACCTATTCAAGATACTACCAAGTTATAATAATGGTATGCTTAAATGGTTATTATGGCACGAAAGATACCACAAAGAGCTTAGACACCACAACAGATTTTTTAGATACTTAAAAGAACTAAACGAAAAGGAAACAATGGACGAGTTCCAAGTAACAAAAGAAGAAGTAAATATTATAATGGACATATTAGTACACGACAGTTTAGCTAAGTTATTTCCTGAATTAATTGAAACAGCAGTGAACAACCTTGCACAGATGCGAAATAGAAACTCACTATCATATACTTTCAAGACACATACACTAGAAGAAATGTTAAAAGAATACGCAGACTTTAAACACGACCCCGAAAGTAAAGGTGGTAAAGGCGACGGCGAGGGAGAAGAGAGCGAAGAGGGAGAAGAAACAGGAGATACAACAGGTACAAAGACAAGTAAAGAAGAGCCACCAAAAGACGAAGACAAAGAAGAAGACCCACCAAAAGATAAAGGCGAAGACAAGAAAGAAGACGACACACCAAAAGGACACGGCGAGGGTGGAAAAGGCGGAGAGACCCTAAGTGGTAAAGACGAAGCACCTGAAATTAAAGACGAGCCAGAACCAGAAAAAGAACCTGAACTAGAACCTGAACACGATAAAACAGACTGGTCAAAGCTAGACAGCATAGACTCAAAAGAATTTATTGACACAGAAGAGGGCGACCATTATATTGAACAGATAAACAGACTTAAACGCAAGAAATTCAAATTAGGTAAGCTAACACAAACACTTAACGGACTTGCAACTACTACAAAAGTAAGAAGTTATGCAATGCCTAGTACAATACACGTAGGTAAAGGAATATTACTCAAAGGACGTACACCAGGGAAGACTAACTTATGGTTATGTTTTGATGCAAGTGGTTCAATGGGTAGAGAAATGGAGACATTCAAAGAGATTATCAGTAAGTCTATACCACAAGCTATGGACGTACCAACAACGTGGTTTAGTGGTTATGGCGAGAGAGTACCAAGAGACCCAACAGGTAGAAGCAAAGATTATTACAAAGGTAAATTCAAAGACTTTATGTGTGTATATGCAGATGATGGATACTCAGATGATGGCGACAGGACAATAGAGTTATGTTACAAAGCTGAACAATTAGGCTATTCACCAATAGGTGTTACTGACGGTGGTGGTCAAATCAGTTGGTCAAAAGATATGCTTAAACAATTAAAACGTACTGTGCTTGTAGGACAGAATAAATGGTGGCTAGAAGATGCACAAAAAATAAATCCAAAAATACAAATATTAGATATATAAGAAAGGAGGTGTATGCTTATGTATAAGGTATTAAAAGAAAAAGGAAACAATATGAATATCGTATTGGAAAACACAGAGACAAAAGCAAGTATAGTTATAGGTAGACTAACAATGGACATACTATCTATACTTGAATCAAAAGAGGGTGTTCACATTGGAGACGGCGAAGGAGAAATTCAATTAAAAGATAAGTGGGACTTAGTCGTAGGAGATGAGACAGCCAAAGAGTTATCAGCTAAGGCAATGCGTATGAGTAAACCTATAAGAGACCAAAGAAAAATAAAAGAAGAACCAAAGAAGAGTAACAAAGAGATAGATGCTATGGACGTCCTATTAGGACTAGCAAATTATAATTAGAAAGGAGTGAATTATATATGGAAAAATTAGTATTGAACAAAAACAGAGGCTGGAGAGGATTAGCAGAAGCTCACTATCTAAGTGAGGATAACACTACAATACAAAAGATGATATTTAGTTTTAGTCAACCAGTATGGAATGATATGTTAAAAGGATACTTTGTAATGCAAGACAACGATAACTATATCATATTAAAGTTTGACCCACATAAGTCTACATTACCAGCACCAACACAACAAAGAAGTGTATTACTTAAAAATATAACACTAGCAATAACAGAGAAAGCAGTGTATCCAAAAGCCAGTTGGACAAGAGACCACAGAACAGCAGGAGAATTCGCAGCGATACATAACTTCATTAAGAACAGAAACAACCACACAGAATCAGACTGGAATTGCATTGGTGTAAGAGTTGTGCCTATGATATAATCGCCCTATGTACGAAACATATGTTCGTATATGAGGACAGAAAGGAGAGAAATTATGAATATAAAAGATACAATAGAAACAATGAAACACTGGATAGAATATGAACAGAATCATAAAGATAAAATAAATAAAGCAGACGAGCTTATAGAAGTACAACAGACAATACTAGATTACATAGAAGAATTAGAATTACAAATAAAGGTAGGTGATAGATAATGCCAAATCACGTAAGAACAGTAATTAAAATAAGCAAACTAAAGAAAGATGATATTGATATAGTATTAAATCTAATAGCAACAAAGCTAGAAGACCCGGATTACCCCGACGAAGTTAAGGACGACTATGTAATAGATTTCAATAAAATAATACCAGAGCCTACAACAATCGAAGAATGTCCTGAGGAATGTAGAGTAAAGAGTGCAAAGGAAGCACATATATCAGAAGATGAAGCACGACCTTGGTTCAACTGGTATGAATGGCACTGCACCTATTGGGGTACAAAATGGGGAGCTTATGATGGTTATACAATTATAGGTAAATCATTTATTCAATTTGTGTTCAGTACAGCGTGGAGTCTAGCATATCCCGTGATTCAAAAACTAGCTTTAATGGGTTACAACATAGAAGTAAGGTACGCAGACGAAAACATAGGTAGTAATTGTGGAAAGTTAACGTACACAAGTGAACAAGGTTGGACACACTGGGATGAGTCTGAATTAAAAGACCCAGTAAGATTTGCAAGAGACTTATGGGTTAGATATTAGAAAGGAGGATATAAAAATGGAAATTCAAAATTTAGTTGAAGAGTTTGTATTAGAAGACGCAGAGTTAAGACACGACATAGCAATACCAGGTTATCTAGGTAAAACAACACACGTTATGATATTTCAAGATAAAGAGGCTAACACATATTATTGGGTTACAGGGTGTTTTCCTACTGAATTTACAGAAGGTAAGGTTTACAATATTAAGGCTAAACTCGATAGGACAAGAGGAAATCGCTTGAGCTTTGTAAGAATAATTAAGAATGATATAAAAACTAATCCAAAAAGTGAACAACCGGATGCTGAAGATGTATTACTAGGCTTATCTGATTATTAATTAATTTGTTATAAACTTGACTTTTGATTAAGTTTATTATATAATATGTAAAAAGAAAGGAAGTGATTATTATGCCAAGTAACAGACCAATGACAGTTAAACAATTATTAAAGTTTTGTCAAGATGAAATCAAAGCAGGACACGGTGACTGTTCAATTATGCTGTCTGATGATGACGAAGGGAATGGTTACCATTATTGTTGGTACGCGTTTACACCAGTAGACGAATACACAGAAGAATTTGTTGACGAAGAAATCAACCCAAAAGAAAAGACAATTATATTAGGTTAGAAAGGAGGAAACATTATGTTTGAAAATATTGTTGGTCAAACCCAGGCGAAACTAGCCATTCAGGATTGGTATACAAGTGAACAACAGCCCTTATTAATCTATGGCTCATCAGGCTATGGTAAGACTATGTTTGCTGAGGCATTAGGTGCTAAAACCATTGATACAACTCAGTTTAGAGGTGATAGGTTGAACACAATTTTGAAGCCAATCAAAGAAGCTGATGACGGGGACATATTATTTTTTGACGAGATACACTCTCTTCAAGCTAAAGTCCTAGAAGGACTATATAAGATAATAGACAAAGGTACATTCTACGATACAGAATTATGTATGGACTTACCAATACCAAACGTAAAATTTGTATTCGCTACGAACATATTAAAACCTTTACCCGAGGCATTTAAAAACAGATGTCGATTTGTAGAGCTTCAAAAATATAGTGAGCTAGAATTGACCCAGATTGTTCAAAATGCGAACCCAGATTTGGAGTGGGACTCAATCCCACCAATTATCAGGGCTTCCAAAGGAGTACCAAGAATAGCATTATCTCTTGCTAAATCTATGAAAGCTGGAGCAATAACAGAAAAATATGAAAATCTGGATGAAGGCAAAGTGAACAACCTTCTTGATTCTAGATTTGCAATTGACGGCGATACTGGATTATCAAATAAAGAATTTCTAATCATTCAGAAGACTGTTCAACGTGGCAGACTTTCAACAACAGCGATTGCAAATCTACTCGGTACTACTATCCAAGACGCAAAATTATTATATATCGAGCCACTCAGGGCAGCCGAATGGTTAGCAGTTTCAAATCAAGGAGTTATCCCAGGATACAAAGCACACGAGAATTACAGATTATTTAAGGCAACTTTATAATAGTTGCCTTTTCTTGAGCCTATGTACGAAACTTTGTTCGTATATAGGCGTATGTATTTTTAATTTTAAGGAGGAATTTTTATGAAATTTAATTCATATGTAATATGTTTAAACAATAATATGGTGTATCAAGGAGTAAGAGAAGCCGAAAGGGCAACAGGAGCTGACCATAGTAATATATCCAAAAACTGTAGAGGACTACGTAAGTCAGTGAACGGATTAAGATTTCAATATTTTAATCCAGAAATACATAAAATATACGCATACTATAATTGTGACCCCAGTATGTAATGACCCCAGTATGTGTAAATTTTACCCACGCGTGTATGATTTATTTTACCCAACTCCTGTTCACTTAAATTAAATATAAAAATTAAAAAAGTGAACGACCGGATTTAATTAAAAAATTAAAAAAGTGAGGTGATTTCAATGATTTATGACGACGTTTTCCCATTTGACGAGGACATAGACGAAGAAGATAGTCAAATATGTCCATATTGTGGCGATTTAAACTATTCAAATGACCTTGATATGCTTTGTCCAATGTGTAGAGATACTTTTGGGCATAGTTTTTATAGTGAGTTATAAGGTGTGTGGGTAATTATTTTACCCACGTCTTGTTCACTTTCGACAAGAAGTGACATTTTATTTTTTATTTTTTATTTTTTATTGTTT
>CASEHG010000351.1 GCA_949287565.1 uncultured Brachyspira sp. | reverse complement strand
ATCCTAAATTTAATATATAATATTATAGATATTTTCGGTAAAAACTTCTTATATTTAATAATGTAATTTTATATACTATTTTATAATGTTAGTATGATAAAACATATTGCAATTTGATGATTCTCATATATAATTAAAAAGATATAATATGAAATTTAAATATAGAGGTATGAAAACTAATGAAAAAATTTTTAACAATTCTTTTTATATTGTCATTGTTAGTTGGATGCGGTAATGTATCAAAAGATAATAAAGATTCTTCAAACAAGATAAAAGTGTATGCTAGTATTTATCCAATGTATGATTTTGCCAAAAAAATATGCGGAGATAAAGCTGATGTATATAATATGACTTCTACAGGATCTGAGCCGCATGATTTTGAAATAACTTCAAAAGATATGGCTAATTTAACAAAGGCTAATTTATTTATATATAATGGCGGAGGAATGGAGCATTGGGTTGATACAGTTAAAGACAGTATAAAAGAATTGAAATATGTAGAAACTTCTTCCAATATTGATGATAAAGGATTAGATCCGCATTTTTGGCTTTCTCCTATAAAAGCTAAGAAACAGATGGAGAATATAAAAAATGCATTGGCAGAAATAGATGCGGCTAATGCCGATTATTACAATTCTAATTATAATTTCTATGCCGACAGATTAGATGAATTAGATAATCATTTTAAAAATGTTTTATCAAATATCAAAAATACTAATGTAGCAGTAACTCATCCGGCTTTCGGACATTTTTGTGAAGAATATTCATTAAATCAGGTTGCTATTGCAAGAGATGAGGCAGATCCTAAGGCTATGTCAGATACTATAGCTTTTATTAAGAATAATGATGTAAAGGCTATATTTTATGAAGATTTTTCAAGTTCTAAACTTGTAGATTCTATAGCTAAAGAAACAGGAGTAAAAATACTTACATTAAATCCTATAGAATCTTTAAGCGAGGAATATATTAATGCTGGAGAAGATTATTTTTCTGTAATGGAAGAAAATATTATATCTTTAACTAATGGGCTTAATTAAATAATTATTATGAGTAAGATTATAGAATTTAAAAATGTTCATTTTGGATATACTTCTGATGATATATTAAAATGTATAAGTTTTGATGTGAATAAAGGAGATTTTGTATCTATAATAGGTTCTAATGGTGCGGGAAAAAGTACTATATTAAAACTTATTTTAGGAGAGATTAGCCAATTTAGAGGAAGTATAAAACTATATGAAGAGGATATAAACAAATTCAAAGACTGGAAAAGAATAGGGTATTTAGAGCAGAATGCTTATTCCAAAATTATGAATTTTCCTGCTACTGTTTATGAAATAGTTATGTCTAATAATTTTGCAGATATAGGTTTATTTAAATTTCCGAATAAGACTCATCGTATTAAAGTTATAAATGCATTAGAGCTTTTAGGTATGGAAAAATATAAAAACAGAATGATATCCAAACTTTCAGGCGGACAGATTCAAAGAGTTTTTTTAGCAAGGACATTGATATCTGAACCAGATTTACTTGTACTTGATGAGCCTACAAATGGTGTGGACAGAGAAACTATTGATTTAATATACAAAATATTACAGGATTTAAATAAAGAAAAAAAAGTAACTATAATAATGGTTACGCATGATGTAGAGAAGATGTCTAGTATATCTAATAGGGTATTTTGTTTTGAAGAAGGTTCTTTAGTAGAGCTTGAAAAGAAACAAATATATGATGAGCTTTCACATAAGCATAAGCATCCTAATACTGACAGTGTTTGTTCTTGTTAATTGATTTATTTACATACCCCGCCCTTTATTCTTTACTGCTTTATTTTGTATTTTAATCTTCATCATAATTGTTGTTTAATTAGAATTTTTAGCACCCGCCCAAGTTTTGAATAAATTTAGAATTTTATTCAACGCACGTTGTATGCGTTTTTTGATATGATTTTAATTCTATTTTTAATCAATCTATATTTTAAATTCCATTTTGCGTGCGTTGAGATGATTTTAAATTTTAAATAAATTTAGGGTGGGTGTTATAATTACATAAAAAGCAAAAAAGAAAGATAATATTATAGTATCAAATTAGATTATAAATGTAGAGGGTGGGCAGATGTAATATAATTTTATGCAGCATTATGCCTTGATGATAATACGGATTTTAATAATATTATAATGATAAAAGTAATAATACTTATTAAAACTATAGTAGCTCCTGGTTTAAGACCTTGATAATAAGAAATAAATATTCCTAATATGGTAAAAAATAGATTGAATATCACAGCAAAAATAATAGTTTTTTTATAACTGTTAGCGATTTGCATAGAACAGGCAACAGGAACTACCATCATTGATGACACTATTAAAGCACCTACAGCCCTTGCTGATATTGATACGGTAACAGCAGTTAATATTGTGAAAATAAAATTAATCCTATTTACAGGTACTCCTGAAAGTTTTGCCAATCTCTCATTGAAAGTTATATAAAAAATTTCTTTGTATAAAAAAATGAAAATTAGTATTGATACAGAGCTTATTAATATTACTAATTTCAATTCAAAATCACTTATAGCAACAATACTTCCGAATAAGAAACTGTTAAAGTTTGAATTATTAGCTACAAATCCGGAAAGAAGCCCAGCAACTCCTATAGATAAGGACATTATAATTGATATAGACATTTCTCCGTATTTAGCTATTTTCTTTCTTATGAACTCTATTGATAATGCAGACAGTATGCAGAATATGATTGAAGCCACTATTGGATTTATATTAAAAACTAATCCGAATGTTACACCAGCAAGCGAAGTATGAGAAATCGCATCTCCTATCATAGAAAGCCTTTTTAATACAACAACTACTCCTATGCAAGGTATTATCACAGCAAGCATAATACCTACTAAGAAAGCTTTACGCATAAAATCATATTCGAATATTTCCATAGGATTTTCCCATATAATCACTAAAAAGTATATTATTATCTTATTTGCTTTATAAGTTTGCAAATAAGTTCAGCTTCATTTTTTTGCAAAGTAGGGTATATAGGCAATGATATACTCTTTAAATATGCATTCTCAGTATTGGGATAATTTTCATTAGGTAAATTAAGATACTGATGCAAAGGCTTGAATATAGGTCTTGCCGCTTCTACATTATGTCTTTCAAACATTTTTATAGCATCATATATATTCATGCTGCCATTAAGCATACATACATATCTATAATATGAAGGGCTTTCACTGTCATGGGTAGACAGTTTCATCAAATTGCTTTCAAGTATTGCATTATCATAAAATGAAGCTATATCGCTTCTTACTTCAACCATTCTTTCAAGATGTTTAAGTTCTTCTATACCTATTGAAGCCTGAAGATCTGTCGCACAATAATTGAATCTTTTGATAAAATTTTCTTTTTTATCATAATGAATAATATCTCTTATAGCATCCATTCCCTTTTTCTTTGTAAGTATTATACCTCCTGCACCGCCTGAAGTTATCATTCTAGTTGCAGAAAGTGAGAAGTAGGCAAAATCTCCGAAACTTCCAAGCAAAGTATCTCTGTACTTTCCTCCCAAACTATGAGATGCATCCTCTATAACAGGTACTTTAATATCAGCAAGTTCATCTATTAAAGCACAATTTCCAAACATATGAGAAACTATAATTGCTTTAGTTTTTTCATTGATAGCCTCTATAACATTGTCCATAGATATTTGAAAACTGTCTTCATCTATATCTATTAAAACAGGAGTAGCTTTTAAACTTGTAACTACTTGAAGAGGTGAAGCATTAAGAAAAGATGACATTATAACTTCATCGCCTTCGCCAACTTTTAAATGTCTTAATATAAGCTCTAATGCTGCAGTTCCGCTATTAACAAATATTGCTGTAAAACCTTTTCCAAAATAATTAGCAAAAGCTCTTTCAAATTCCTGTATAACATCACCTGTTGCAAGATTATCACTAATCATTACTTTTAAAGCGGATTCTAAATCTTTCTTTCTTATAGTAGGTCTGGAATGTCTAATCAATTTTTATTCCTTATATCAAATTAAAATATTATAAATGATAATATCATAAAATATATTATTTTCAATATTTATTATAAATTATAAAAAATGATTTTTTTGTTTATTGTATTTTATAATATTATTAGTATAATAACATATCTTAAATTATATGGACAGCAAAATGAATAGTTTTAT
>CASEHG010000350.1 GCA_949287565.1 uncultured Brachyspira sp. | reverse complement strand
GGACCAACAGGAGCAGTTAATATATAGTCATATCCATTACCGCTTACAGTATCATCTTTATATACTCCGCCTAAACCCAATACAGGACTATCAAATGTGTAATTTCCATCACTGCTAGTACTGCCTTGAATACCTAGTGAATTGCCGGTAACTGTTACACCATTCCAATTTCCTGACTGCATTTTTGAAAGAATCAAATCTGCACCGGGTTTAGTTACAGTTATACCAGTATTTTTAGTACATGATACAAATGACATAACTAATAAAAAAATAATTGTTAAATATAGTTTCATTTTAGATTCCCTACTTTATGCATTTTTTATAATCATTCTACCATATAAAAACAAACAAGCAATAATAAAAAACAAATATTTAGATTGTTTACATTATTTTATAGTAATTTTTACATTTTTATTGTAACTTACAATACATCTTATACAAAAATAAAAAGATTAGATTAACATTATTAATTTATCATTTTTAATAAACAAATAAAAAAGCAATGAATTTATATAAAATTCATTGCTTTTAATAAAATCAGAACTATATATTACAAATCCTGAGCTATTTCTTCAATCTTAAATATCTCAAGAACATCGCCTTTCTTAATATCATTAAAGTTTTCTATAGAAGCACCGCATTCATAACCGCTAGCTACTTCTTTAACATCGTCTTTAATTCTTCTTAAACTAGAAATCTTGCTTGTATAAATAAGAACATTATCTCTCATCACTCTTACACCAGCATTTCTTTCTATTTTTCCATTAATTACATAACATCCGGCAATAGTACCAACTTTAGGTACATGGAATACATCTCTAACTTCAACAGTACCAATATCAACTTCTTTTTTGAGTCTTTCAAGAGAACCTTTCATAGCATTTTGAATAGCCTCTATCGCCTCATAAATGATATCATATCTTTCTATAGGTATTCCAAGTTTTTCAGCTAATTCTCTAGCCTTTCCGGAAGGACGAACTCTATAAGCTATAATAATAGCATTAGATGCATGAGCTAAGTTTACATCACTTTCAGTAACCGCACCTGATGCACTATATATTGAAACGAATCTTATTTTATCACTTTGTATTTTATTTAAAGCATCTCTCAAAGCCTCAGCACTACCCTGAACATCGGCTTTAATTATTACTTTGAACTCTTTCATAGATTCAGAAGCTATTTTCTCATAAAGGTTTTCTAATGTAACTTTAACATTAGCCTTTAAAGCTTCCTGCTGTTTTAATTGAACTCTCTTATCAGCTATAGCCTTAGCCTCTTTTTCATCAAGCATAACATTGAATGATTCTCCAGCTTCAGGGGTCTTTTCAAAACCCAAAACTTCAACAGGAGTAGAAGGCAAAGCCTTTGTAACTCTCTGACCTAAATCATTAACCATAGCACGTACTTTACCAACAGAAAGTCCGCATACAAAATAATCGCCTATTTTCAAAGTACCATTTTGTACAAGAACAGTACCTACAGGACCTCTTCCTGGATCAAGTGAAGCTTCTAATACTATACCTATTGCTTCTCTATTAGGATTAGCTTTTAATTCAAGCATTTCAGCCTGTAATATAATAGCTTCTAATAAATCATTGATACCTTGTTTAGTTAAGGCACTCACACCTATATATTGAGTATCTCCGCCCCATTCTTCAGGAGTAAGTCCATACTCTGATAATGCTGCTTTTACCTTATCCATAGTAGCATTAGGCAAATCCATTTTATTAACAGCAACTATAATAGGAACATTAGCCTCTTTAGCATGATTCAAAGCTTCAACTGTTTGAGGCATAACTCCGTCATCTGAAGCTACAACAAGTATTACTATATCTGTACTTTTAGCTCCTCTTGCACGCATCATAGTAAATGCTGCGTGTCCTGGAGTATCAATAAAAGCTATTTCTCCGCTAGGTATTTTTACTTTATAAGCACCGATATTCTGAGTAATTCCGCCGCTTTCTTTTGATGTGATATTACTATGTCTTATAGCATCAAGCAAAGAAGTTTTACCATGGTCAACGTGTCCCATTATTGTAACTACTGGAGGACGAGGTTTCAAATCCTCTTCTCTGTCTTCTTTTACTTCAATGGTTGCCTCTTCCTGCAAAGATATAACATTAACTTTACATCCGAAGTCATCAGCAATAATTGTAGCAGTATCAGAGTCGATTATATCATTAACTCTTGCCATAGTACCCATACCCATAAGTTTGGATATTATGTCAGAGGCTCTTAAATTCATCTTTTTAGCTAAATCACCAACAGTAATAGTTTCCATTATGCTGATTTCTTTTTCAACACTTGCAAGTCTTTGTTCCTGCTGACGTTTTTTAGCCTGAAGTTTATTAAATATTTTATTTTCCTGTCTTTGAGCTGCTTCTGCTTTAGAATCTTTTTGAGATGATTTTTTATCGTATTCTTTATCTTTCTTCTCGTAATCTCTCTTCTTATTATCTTTTTTATTGTCTTTCTTAAAAGAAGATACATCTTCAACAGGAGAAGAATCTTTATATGATTTATTTTCTTTAAAATCTCTATTTTCTCTATTATGAGAATAATTTTTATTCTTAGATTCTTTATTATTATCTCTAGTATCTCTATTTTCTTTTGCTATATTATTTTTTTCAGGAGTATTGTTATTGTTGTTATTATTTTCCTGTTTTTGAGCATCAGGCTTATCTGATTTATTATGTATTATTATTTTCTTTTTTACTATAACTTTTTTTACTTTCTTAACAGCTGCTGCAGCTTGATTATCATCATTATTATTAGATGCATTACTTTTTTTGATAATAAATTTTTTTGGCTTATTATCAGCTGCAGAGCTTTCCTGATTTAAATTTTTTTCATTATTCTCATTTTTTTGAGACATTCTTTTCCTTTCCCATTAATATTAAATTTTAATTATTTGTTCTTGGTAATAAATTATCACCTTGCTGAGGTAAAGCTGCTGGGTTATTTGTACCTTGTGGTATAGCTGTAGCATTAGTATCTCCTATTTGAGGAGGGAGTATGCTTGCTTCACCTAATACAGCTGTATTTCTTTCTATTACTGCTTTATCTTTTAAATCCTGTATATCTCTTTCTACTAATTGCTGAGCATAAGCATTTTTGTATAATTGAGCAATATAAGGAGCTGTTTCTGTATTATATGCTGTGATTCCATACATTTGAGTTAATTGCTGTTTAGCTTGTTCAAAGAATGCTTGAGCCTGTTCTGGTGTAGGATCTGGTATATTTTTAGAAGCATCTGCCATGAGTTTTGTTACATAATATTGGAATTTTATATTTCTGATTGAAAGATTAATAAAATCTTTAGCTTCTTCTGTTTCAAAGAATTTTTCTTGTTCTGCTTTATTCAATAATAAAATAGAATTTATCAACTGATCTGCATATATTTGTTTAGTAGCGGCATCATTAGCGTACATAGCTATTTGTTCAGCTGTAGCACCTTGAAGTACTAAAGAAGCTTGTAAGTCTTTAGTAAAATTAGTTTGATTAATAGTAAAATCATCTACTTTTAATACCCATTCACCTTCTCCGCCTTTCAAATAAGCTAGAGAATCTGATGAAGTTTTTGATCCGCTTGTGCTTCCTCCTTGAGTTTGTGAGCAAGCTATTATAGAAAATGAAGATATTATCAATATTAATTTTTTCAGGTTTTTCAAACTCATAAATACTCCTTAAAATAAAAAAAACAATTTAATAATAGTATAGTGTATCATATATAAATATTTCTGCAAGTATAAAACATATAAAATTTACATATATAAACTTGACAAAAATAATTAATTCTTAAATTAAATAAATATTATTTTTTTCCTGAATACATATTAATTACTAAATTAGGAAGTTCTTTTTCTAATATTCCATACCAAATAGATTTTCTTCTCTTTAATGTTTTACTGCTCATAGCAATATTCATCAATTTATTATATGTTTCATTAGCCTTCTGAACATTTTGGAATATTGGTATATGATTAGCAGGGAAAATCTCTGATATATTAGCCTCTATATCTTTTTTGATAACAACATCATATATAGGCAAAACCTTTTCATATCCTGCACAAATACTTTCGGCATATTCCAAAACCATTTTATCGAAATCAGGAATAGTTTTTAATAATTTAATAATTAAAGCAAAAGTATCTATGGCCTCTTTATAATTTTCTTTAACTACATAAGCTCCGTTTGCTTTATCGCATAAATCACATATAGTTGAATTTGTATAGCTTGATATATATTCATTTACATGTTCATCTATTTGGAAAGGAGGCATTGATTTAGCAACTTTTGATATCAGATCTAAAATTGCTGTAAACATTCTCTGCTTCCATAAATTACCTTTAACACTTTTAACAAGCTCTTCCATCTCTGTGAAGAAATGCTCTTTATATTTCTCATCCGGATTAAATATTGCTTCTACTATAGGTATTTCAGTACCTTTAAATGATATCATACCATTATCATAAAAAGATATTATATCCTTTTCAAATATTTCACTTTTAACTTTGCTGTTTTCTTTTAAAAAGTTAAACTGTAAATTTTTAGTTACTATCACTTTATTTTCTTTAGGAGCTAAAGTGTTTGCTCTAGCCTGCATCCTAGCAGCATTGTTAATTAAAAATCCTGATAAATCTCCGTCTTCTGTAATAATCAAAGAACTATTAGTATTACCTCCGGATATTCCTGCACTGATTTTAAACTCAGGCAAACCGCTTGTATCTACGCTTGGGTATTCATTTAATAACCTTTTCTTACTTAATACACCTATTATAGCAATGGTAGCACTCAAAGCATCTGTTGCTGTAGGACATACCATAATTATTTCATCACCCTGTTTTCTATGTGATATAACATTATAAAATCTTGTTACTTCGCTTACTTTATTTTGCATTAAATCATCTAAGGCATGCATTTTAGAAAGATTATTTTTATTTTCTTCGCAGAACTTTGTATAACCATGTATATCAAGCATTGCTATATAAATATCAGCTATTGAAAGACTTAACTTTAAATCGCCTGCAAAATTATATTTTTGATTTTCTGTAACGAACTGCGACCATAATTTCGGATATAGTTCTTTGTCTAAATTATTAAAAAATCCCCAATTAATTTTTCGTATAAGGTCGAATAAACCCTTTAATATTTTCTTATGATCATGTACTTTTTCAAAATTAACATTTTTAGCATAAGTGAAAATTTCTGAAAATGTTTTTATTTCGCCTGATACTATTTTTTCACTTAAATGAGTATATAATTCATATTTGGAAGTGGATTGGTTAAATTCTTCTATTTTGTTCACTTTCTTCCCTTACATTAATTTGATCTAAATAGGCATGTTATTACTTTAACTTATAAACAAAAAAAATCAATAGATATTATAAAACATATTGAAAAAAATATAATCTATACTAGAATAAAATAAAAATAAATTTATGAAATTTAGCGTGAAATTATGCCTCAAAAAAAAATAAATGATGATTTTAATATAATTATAGCTCTATATCGTCCGGAAATACCTGCTAATACAGGAAACATTGGAAGGTTATGTGTAGGACTTAATATACCTTTACATATAGTTTCAAAACCTTCTTTTATCATTAGTTCTAAAGAAGTGAAACGTGCCGGACTTGATTATTGGGAGCATTTGCAATTAGTAAAGCATGAAAATGAAAATACTTTTTTAAAATACTGCAACAGCAATAACAAAAGAATAGTACCTATTACGAAATTTGGAAAGCATAGATACGATGAATTTCAATATTCTAATAATGATATACTTTTATTCGGAAGAGAATCAACCGGGCTTAGAGAATCATTATGGGAAAACGATTTAGAAAATTCTGTATACATACCTATGAGTGATAATATACGTTCAATAAATGTGTCTAACACAGCAGCTATAGTCGCTTATGAAGCATACAGACATATTGTTTTGATTAATGATTGATTAAATTATTTATTCTAAAACTATTAACCAATAAATAACGCACGTTTAGTAAAACTTTATATATAAATATTATTCTATTTATTAATTAATCAATATATAAAAAATTTATTCTGCGTGCGTTGATAATATTTTTTAATTCTAAATAAATTTTGGGTGGGTGCTATAATTGCAGAATTAATCTATAAAAATAAAAAAAATTATTAACACTAAAATAAGCAATAAGCATATAGGGCGGGATTACAAAATAAAACAAAAAACAAATTACTTTTTTGATTTATTTACATACCCCGCCCTCTATATTTTTTAATCTATTTTAAAATTATAATTTTCATTAGCCTTATTACTAAACTATAAAATACAGAACCCGCCCAAGCTTTATTTAAATTTATTATGCAGTTAAGGCATTGTTTCCTTTAGAATCTATAGCTACAATCAAAGGCATATCTTCAACATAAAGCTCTCTTATAGCCTCAGTACCTAAATCTTCAAAAGCTATAATTTTAGCAGACTTAACACAATTAGACATATAAGCAGCAGCTCCTCCAATAGCAGCAAAATAAACTCCGCCGTATTTAACTATAGCATCTATCACTTCTTTATTTCTTTTACCCTTCCCTATCATAGATAAAAGTCCAAGCTCTAAAAGTTTAGGAGAATAAGCATCCATTCTATAACTAGTAGTAGGACCAATGCTTCCCATAACTTCATTAGGTTTTGCTGGAGAAGGACCCGCATAAAAAACAGTTTGATTCTCTATATTGAAAGGAAGTTTTTCATTGTTGTTTAACATATCAATTAATCTTTTATGGGCAGCATCTCTTGCAGTATAAATAGTACCTGTTAAAGCCACCATATCACCGGCATTTAAAACAGATAATTTTTCTTTTGTTAAAGGCGTATTTAATTTTTTTATTTCCATTTTTTATCGCTCCTAATTTTTTTATTGCTACTATAAATGATATACTATTTTTTATAGAATGATTTCTCTATGTCTTGTTACATGACATCCGGTACAAACACATACAGGAAGAGAAGTTATATGAGCAGCATACATGTTTATATGAACGGCTAAAGCAGTTGTTTTTCCTCCGAACCCTGAAGGCCCTATATTCATTTTATTGATATTCTCAAGTAATTCTTCTTCTAATTTTTGTAAACGGATATCTTCATTTTTTGTGCCCACTTCTCTAAGCAAAGCCCTTTTTGCAATATCAGCACATTTCTCCATACTTCCTCCTAAACCTATTCCTATAATCATAGGAGGGCAAGCATTAGAAGCGGCTGTTCTTATTGTTTCATATACAAACTCTTTCACACCTTCTATTCCAGCTGAAGGAGGAAGCATTTTTATTTTGCTCATATTCTCACTGCCGAAACCTTTAGGCGCCACTACGATTTTTACTTTATCCCCATCTACAATATTATAATGTATTACTGCCGGAGTATTATCATTAGTATTTTTTCTGTCTATAGGATCATTTAATACCGACTTTCTTAAATAGCCTTTAGTATATCCTAAAGCAACACCTTTATTAATAGCATCTGTTAAATTGCCGCCTGTAAAATGCACATCCATTCCTATATCCATATATATAATAGCCATACCAGTATCCTGACATATAGGCTTTAATTCTTTAGAAGCTATATCCGCATTTTCTATCAAAACATTAAGAATATTTTTAGCAATTTTATTTTCTTCTTTTTTTTCGCTTTCAATCAGAGCCTTTTTAATGTCATCATTTAAATAAATATTAGCATCTATACATAATTGAGCAACAGTTTCTGTTATAAGATTAACATCTATCTCACGCATAAAAATCCTTTTATAAATAAAAAAAATTAAATTAGACAAAAAAATAAAAGCCCACTAATATTTCTATTAATGGGCTTTATATCTACATTTGTAATAAGTCGCTTAAATCAAATTATCCAATGATTCTCATTATAGATTGATTTTTCATATTAGCGTTAGCTAACATAGCAGCACCTGTTTGTTGTAAGATTTGCTCACGAGTATAAGCAACCATAGCAGAAGCCATATCAGCATCACGTATAACACTTTCAGAAGCGATAGTGTTTTCAGTAGCGATCATTAAGCTTTTTACCATAGATTCCATTCTGTTTTGAACAGCACCTAATTCAGCTCTTTGAGATACAACCATTTGAATACCTTCATCGATTCTTCCTAAAGCTTGGTTAGCAGTTTCAACAGAAGAAATAGAGATAGGAGTATCTCCGCCAACTTGTAAGTTAGCAGCAGTCATAGAACCTATATTAATAGATACTCTTTGATCCATGTTAGCACCGATGTGGAAAGTCATAGGAGTTTGACCATCAGCTGCGAAACGTCCTGTTAACATGTTCATTTTGTTGAATTCAGCTTGAGAAGCGATTCTGTCAACTTCAGCTACTAATTGATTAACTTCTACTTGAATTAAAGCTCTGTCGCTGTCAGAGTATATACCGTTAGCAGATTGAATAGCTAATTCTCTCATTCTTTGCATAATGTTAGTAGTTTCATTTAAATAACCTTCAGTTGTTTGAATGAAAGATATACCGTTTTGAGCGTTTCTAGTAGCTTGTTGTAAACCACGGTATTGTGAACGCATTTTTTCAGATACTGCTAATCCAGAAGCATCATCTCCAGCAGTGTTAATTCTCATACCGCTAGAAAGTTGAGCTATTGTTTTAGTCATTGAACTTCCTGTTAAGTTCAATTGTCTGTTTGCATTTAATGCAGAAATATTATTGTTGATAATCATAACTACCCTCCATGAATAGTGCTTAAAATATTTTGTAATTTTATTTTCTAAAGCTATCTATATTATGTATTTTATATCTGTTTAGTCATCCCCTACAAAACAGTAACATAATATTAACTTCACGTACACCATATTATAATATCTTTTAAAAAAAAGTAAAGACTAAATTTTTATAAAAAAATTCCGATAGAGCATTAAACTGTATTCTTATACATTAAAACATGCTATTTTATTGACTTTTTACTATTAATAAATTAAAATCGATAAACATAATATAATAAATATACATGGTTATAAAAATATGAAATACATCACAACTCTTTTTATAGTAATGACAATAATGTTATATTCATGCAGTAATGCCAAAGCCAATACGGCTCAAAAAGAAAACAATCAAGAAATAAATGAAACTTTTTATTTCAATGCTGATAATGCCTATAATTACATAAAGAAGCAAACCGATTTAGGACCTCGTAATTACGGCAGTGAGGCTCATAAAAAAGTAAGAGAGTTTTTTAAACAGGAAATTTCTAATCTTGGATATGAAGTTTATAGTCATAATTTTGAAGCTCCTTATATAAAGGGAAGAAAAGGAGAAAATATATATGCATTTCTAAAAGGCAAAACTGATGATTATGTAATTATTACAAGTCATTTCGACAGCCGTTCTGTTGCTGAAAAAGACCCTGTACAATTTAATAGAGATAAACCTATAAGCGGTGCTAATGACGGAGCAAGCAGCAGCGGTGTTTTACTTGAACTTATGAAGTCTTTAAAAAATTACAATGATTTGCCTTATAGTATATGCTTTGTACTATTCGATTTGGAAGATGATGGAAATCTATTTGATGTAGAAGGTAATTCTTTAATAGAAACTGATTGGATACAAGGAAGCATTGCTTTTGTTAATGAAATTATCTTAAGAGATAAAATAATAGATAAACAAAAAATAAAATTCGGTATACTTCTTGATATGGTTGGAAGTAAAAATGCCAAATTCAGATATGAAAGTTTTGCTCATACATATTATTCTACAATATATGATAAAGTGTGGAATTATGCCAATAATTTAGGATATAGTGATTATTTTATTGACGGACATTATGGCACTATAATAGATGATCATACTCCGTTTTTAATTGAGAGAATACCTTTTATTGATGTTATAGATATGGGGTATCCATTTCATCATACATCACAGGATACTATAGATAAATTAGATAAAAAGACTTTAGAAGCAGTAGGAAAGACAATAGAATATACGATAAAGAACGCTAATAAAGTTTATTAATTTTTAAGTCATAAACGAGCAGCTGATAACTTTAGTTGTCAGCTATTACAAAGCGAGTTTATGACTAGCAATAATAAATAAGATTTATTAATTTTCTGTCATAAACGAGCAGCTGATAACTAATGCATTAAAATAACAAAATAAAGTTGTCGGATATTATAAAATAATTATATAAAATACAAAATTTAATTTTACATTAAAACTATTAACATTGTTATAAAAAAATGTTATAATTATTGTAATTAATTAATATATTTATAAATGAAAAATACTAAAAAAATAGGAGGTTTTTTAATATGTTTGGATATTTTGAATATTATTTCGGATATATATGGATACTAATTCCAGGTATAGTTCTCGGTTTCTGGGCTCAGATGAAAGTAAAAAGCACTTATGCTAAATACAGCAGAATGGAAAATAAAAGAGGCATTACAGGTGCTCAAACAGCAAAATATATTCTAGAAGGATATGGTATTGATATTCCTATTGAAAGAATAGGCGGTACATTAACTGACCATTATGACCCTTCTGCAAAAGTATTAAGACTTTCTTATGGCGTTTATGATGGTACAGATGTTGCTGCTTTGGGAGTTGCTGCTCATGAGGTAGGACATGCCATACAGCATAACAGAGGATATGCTCCTCTTTCTATAAGAAACGGTTTTTACCCTTTATGTGCTATAGGGGATCAATTCGGACCTTATTTGGTATTATTAGGTATCATGATAGGAGGTGCAGGAAGTTTCTCATACTATATAATGATGGCTGGTATTATACTTTTTGCATTTGCTGTATTCTTCTCTTTAGTTACTTTACCTGTTGAATTTGATGCTTCAAACAGAGCTATAAAGATATTGGATAAAGGCGGATTTTTAGACAGTGAAGAACTTGACGGAGCTAAAAAAGTTTTATCTGCTGCCGCTTTAACTTATGTTGCTGCTGCTGTTACTGCTATACTTACACTTTTAAGACTTTTAATGTTAGCACAAAGAAGAAGAGATTAAATTAAAAAATATAAATAAAATGAGAGAGGTATTTATTATAAAAAATAAATGCCTCTCATTTTTTATTTTATCATATAAATTTTTCTTTAGAATTAAAATTCTGGTAAATACCAAGTTATTCCTGTAGTAGAAGCAAAACTAACAGGTATACCTATACAATCTGAATCACTATTATTAACATCCATTTCAAAATCCCATTCTAAATCTTTTACCGGCGTTATATAAAGCTCTGCATAAGCACCCCAAGATAAATAATGATTAACTTTAAAATCATAATTAACTTTTTCATATTGCATTTTTCCTAAATATTTAGCCTTATAACCTAAAGAAGGCTCAACATAAAGTGATACTATATCACTATTAGCTGTTACTCCCAATACTGCCTGCACAGTTACATCATAAGGATTCTTATCCCATTTAGCATTGATATTTGCTTGCGGGGAAACAGTAATATTTGAATAACCTCCTATTTCTTCATACATACCATCTAATGCTCTTACCATAGTACTAAATCCATGCAAAGCTGTATTATATGCTACTTTAATAAAAGGATTTATAGTTACATTTCCAACAGCAGTATTTAAAAAATAGAATCTTGTTTCAAAACCAAATGATCTTGCTAAAACTTCTTCAGTATAATTTTGAGTATCATGCGGATTAATCTTATATCCTAATTGCCCATATTTTACATATAATCTTATTTCATTAAAAGCATCTATACCTGTATAATATCTTATTTGAGTATCAGTACTTATACCTAAATAATTATCTCTATAGTACCCAAGTTGATCAATACTTTCATTATGTACTAATATTTGCACAGGAATAACTATCCTCAAATTATCATTTAAAGCATTAATCATAAGTACAGGAGTATGAGAACCAAAGTTATAACTAGCAGGCAAAAATGATGCGGTAGTATAATTATAACCTAAACCTATACTAAAAGCCTCAGAAGTATATCCTATACCGCCGGAAATAGTTGCTCCCAAATAAGTACCAACATTATTATTCAACAAAATATATCCTAATTGAGTTAATGAACTCTGAGTTCTAAAACCAAAAGTACCTTTAATAGTACTATTACCTAAAACAAATCCTAATTGATCCATTCTAGCTCTAAACTGATTGCCGTCTGTAAGAAAATCAATCCAATCGTCCTGATCTCCATACATACCAAATATTGAAGAATATGACATACTTAGTAATGCTGTCATAATTAGAAAAATCTTTTTCATTTTACACACCTAAATTATATTGATATTATATATTATACAAAATTAAACAAATGTAAATACATATACATTATTTAATATTCATATAATATAAAAATAATAATATAAAAAGGCATAGACTTAAAACAAGCCTATGCCTTATATTTTTAATTCAAATTATAATTTACATCTTTCTTAAAGCTATTCCTAAAAAGAAAGCAAATCCTCCCCAAATAGCTAATAAGCTGAATCCCATAAATATAGCAGAATCTATTCCCATAATTATTCTCCTTAATTTTATTTGTTATTATTTTTGAGGTATATTAGGCTGTCTGTCTTTAAACTTAGCAAATAATATACCAACTATAAATGCTATTACTGGCATTGACCAACCTAAAGCTATTAAAGCTCCTGTTGGATAACCGCCGTAAGGAGTTTTGAAATCATTAATCAATTTTAATGATAACATTACAGCCAAGAATATTGGAGTTAAGAATTTCAAACAGAAATCCCACCAAGCACCAATTTTAAAATCACTTACAGTATTAATAGACTCTTTGAATCCAGCAAGTTTGTATACCCAAGCAACTAATATAATCTCTATTAAACCGCTTACTACAATGTTATAGTTGTTTATGAATGCGTCAACTATATCAAGTATAGAAAGTCCGCTTCCTGTTGCATATACCATAGAAATAGCACCTTGTATAACTATGATAATAATACTTACTTTCTTTCTATTGAAATGGAATTTATCTATAAATGAAGATATAACTACCTCAGCAAGAGAAATAGCAGAAGTTAATCCTGCAAATGCAAGTACCAAGAAGAATACTACTCCAAATAATCCATTTAAACCAGGTAAAGAATTAATAGCTTCAGGGAATACCATAAATGCCAAACCTATACCGCCGTTTCCAGCTACTTCAGCAACTTCTTTTCCTTGAGAATGTGCCATATAACCTATTATACTAAATACTGTTATACCAGCAAACAAACTGAAACTAGTATCAGCAAAACCTGTCATAAATGCATTGTTTGCTATATCTGAATCATCAGGCAAATAACTAGAATAAGTAATCATTATACCGAATGCTACAGACATACTATAGAATACCTGACAATAATCATCTATCCAAATTTTAGGATTAGTAAGTTTAGAAAAATCAGGTTTAAACATATAATCAAGCCCAGCCAAAGCACCAGGTAAAGTGATTCCTCTTATAAGAATAATTACTACTAAAATGGCTAATAAAGGCATAAATATTTTATTAGCT